>CAZXJG010000094.1:8389-12259 GCA_964640985.1 uncultured Melioribacteraceae bacterium
TTATTTAAAGGTCATGCTTTGTCACTTCCGACACTCGGTACTTATGAAACGATTGAAGGTATGAGCCGGAACGAAGTTTATAAGTTTTATAAAAACTTTTATGTGCCTAATAATATGATTGTAAGTGTAATCGGGAATTTTAAGACTTCTAAAATGTTAAAGCTATTAAATAAAATATATGGTAAAGAAAAGCCGGGTAATGTTATTTATCCTAATAACCCGCAATGGGCTGTAGGTTTTAATTTTCAAAAAGTATTTACAGCAAACCAGCCTTATGTTTATCACCGATTTTATAAAGGTAGAAACAAAATTTTACAATTATTTTTTAAGCTTCCGCAATCGGAAAATCCCGAATTTTTTAATTTAATGGAATTATTTTTGAATAAAAAAATCTATGACTTTCAAACTGCTATAAATAAAGCTTTCCCAAATTCTATTAAAGCCATCAATTTTTCCACGAATACAACTCCGGTTAAAAATTATCTTGAAGTTGAAATTATTTTAAAAAAAGATGATAATCTTTCTCCAATTGTTGATTTCATAACGGGGAAAATTTCGAAACTAAAATTCATATTGCCAAAGGCAACAATTGCAGCACAGGCAATTAAAGAAAAAACAAAATTTTATAAGAATACCGAAAAACCGCACATGTTCGGCATTTTTAATGCAGATCAATTGGCAACGGCAGGAATAGAATCGGTATTAAATTTATACAGCGGTGATGAGTTTTATACTGCCGCAAAAGATTTGGCGGAATTTAAAATTAATTCCAAACCGATAATAATTATCGAACATCCGCTGAAAACAAAATCGGTAAATGAAAAAGAAAATAACTTAACTGCAAAACTATTTAATAATGGAAGTTTGAGACCTGTAATAATTGCCAAACAGGTAACGGGAAGTGATTTATTGGCTATTCATTATCTTATAAAAAATAAATCTGAATATGAATCTGAATTTGGCAAAGATGCGGCTGAAATTTGGCAAGACGCATTCGGACAAAGAATGAAATCTGCAAAGAATCAGAAAATAAGTTCGAAATACGGTTTTACATTTAAAGTCAATGATAACCCTTATATACCGATGGATAATATTTATCTTAATCCTGCTTTCGGGTATATACGTGTTGAAGGGCTTGCAGATAATGCAAAAGATGCGGTCAATTATTTAAATACACAAATGGAAAATTTTGTTCCGACAAAAAAAGAGTATGAAAAAGCTTTAAATAAATTTAAAAGCATTGCATTAATAACAGGCGGAAACAAAGCAAAAAGATTATTTATTGAAAAGCTCAACAATTTAATTTACCGAAAGGCAAAAATTAAACCGAATAAAAATAAAATAAATTATGAAAATTTATTAAAGTTCGGCAAGGTTTATTTTACGCCGGCAAACATGATAATTTCAGTTGTTTCACCGATTGAGCCAAACCAAATTAATAAGTATTTCTCCGATTCCAAATCGGAAAATGATAGCAGTTTAATTACATCATCTCCTTTTCAAGCAGAATATAAAATAATTAAGAAAAGAGAAAAAGTATCGATAAAAGGTGGCGGAGAACAATCTTATTTATTTTTTGGATTTGAAAAAAAGGTTTCCAAAAGTGATATACCTGCTTTAAAAGCATTATCGCTTTTGTTAGCAGATAAAATTGTTTTTAATATACGTGAAAAGCAAGGATTGGCATACGGTATGGATGCCGGTGTTGATGTGAAAAATAATATTGCAATGTTTTATATTAAAATGGCAACGAGACCGGCTAATGTTGACAAATTAATTCCGCAATTTCCCAACTTTTTTAAAAAGACTTTTTCTAATTCCATTACCAAAAATAATTTAACACGAGTTGTTAATATGTATTTGGGCAGAATGATGTTCAGAAGATTATCCAGTATTAATCAAGCTTATTACCTCGGAGATTCTTATTATTTCTTTAATAATATAAACCAAGATTCCGAATTTTTTAACAAACTCAAACATGTAAAATTAAATGATGTTAAAAAGGCAGCAAAAAAATATCTTGGAGTTAAAAATTATATTGAATTGATTGTCAGATGAGTTTTATTTGAATTCGTCGTATGTCATGTCCTTTACAAAAGAAATACCTTTTTCAATTGATTCATAGATATCATTTAAATATGTCGTAATGTCTCTTTGCTTCTTCATATTGGGATTGATTCACTTAATATATTTTGATTTAATCGGGGTTTTAGGGCATCCTTCATAACTAAATCTATATTTATTTGAAGTTGGTCGGTAAGATAATTTTTTAACTCAATAAATTTTCGTAAACTTGGAACCATAGTAAAAGATACGAGTAAATCTAAATCACTCCCGCTATTTTGTTCATTCCTCACATATGAACCAAATATTTCAATTGAATTAACTTGGTACTTTTTTGTTATATATGGAAGTAATTCTCTAAGTTTTGGTAATATTTTATCTAACTCATTTTTCATATATAAAAAATGATATATTTTATACACTAATTCAACTACATCGAATTTATTTTTTGAATTTGAATTTTAACGTATAACGTTTTGGCTGAGGTGTCAAAACCGCAACACCAAAACTGTTATAATGATTCTTGCTTGATTAAAAATCATCCGCCAAACTTCAACCGAAGCACAGCGGTTTTGATCAGCTCCAGCCAATTGTTATGCTAATTCAACCCTAGTTTGTATTTTATATGTTTTTGATCGTTATTACATTTTACTTATTCAACAACACATTTTTTCTATATTATTATTACCATTTGCCGAGACCAGGTCCAGCAGGGCTGATATAAGTAGCCCCAACACCACTCTCAACTTCCTGAATTATAGCAAATGATCCCCAAATGACAGGTCCAATTTCTTTACCATTAGATGTATACCAGATTTCCCCTTTTTTGATTGCATTATTAGGAACAGCCACAATTTTTATAAAATAAGTCCAATGGCCGTTTTCATCAACTCCACTCATATGATTAGTTAGCCAAGCACCAGATCCAATATAATTAGAAGGTCTTTCTTTAGTTTTTGAAAGCCAAGCATCATTCCATTTCATTAATACATTTGTCTTTCTGTAAGGCCAGGCCCAATAGGAAGCTGCATCTGGATTATTTTCTAAATAAGAAACGTCATCTCCATTATAAGGAGGGAATCCTGCTTTTTCCGCATATACATTAAAATAAGAGCCTTTGAACATATGAGCATTATAATTATATCCATACTCATTATACCCATACCCATTATCAGTTCCTTTTTTGGACAGACTGGTAGCTGTCTTTACCTGGTCATTCTGTATTCCTTGTATTTCGGTTGGACTGGATTGCTCACAACTTGATAACAGAAATCCGAACAGAACTGCTAATATTGTTAAACCCAAAAAGTTTTTCATTTTTATTTTCTCCTTTTTGATTCAAATAAATAGTTGTTTAATACGTAAATTATTAAAACAAAGTTAAAGCAGACATAAGCTCACCTCCTTCTTTTCATTATAATTAAATATTTAACTACTTTGAATCTTTTTAGCCTAACGGCGTGCCGCTTAAGGGGGTCCGCTCTACTTGTTCTACTTTTCTTTTGCGGGAAAACAGCGATGCGGTATTACCAGATAATTTTCCCCAAAGGGATTCTCGAATTATTTACTGAAATATTTTTTTATAACATTGTTATTAAACTACAATTTTTAAAGAACAACGCAAACTTAAAAATAATGTGCAATCACACATGAAACTTTTGCAAAGAAAACCAGATAGAGTAGCTAAATATTTCAAACACGAGAGTATAAAATATGCAGCTTAATAATATCCTAATTGATATAAGCCAGGTTAATAGCAAGAGTAGAACTGGAAATAATGATAGTCCTTTTTACAATTGCGGAAAA
>CAZXJG010000095.1:0-12056 GCA_964640985.1 uncultured Melioribacteraceae bacterium
TTTGCTGTATTGCGTTTGCTGGGTTTTGGATTCATATTTGTGCGGAACTTCCGTTGAAAGATTAAAAGATTAAAAGATTAAAAGATTAAAAGATTAAAAGATTAAAAGATAATAGATTTTTTTTATTATCTCACTGCCGCCACCGATCATTCGGTGGCAAAAAATCACGGTAATAACGAATCGATAAGGGTTAAAAATAATATATCTTTTTATTATCCTTTGTCTGTTTGTTTCTATTGGGATGGCAAAGTTCAAAATTTCGGGAATCTCGATTATCAAAATGCCCTATGGGAAACAGCAGATCGGTTCACGCGACGGCATAAATTATCGCCGGTTCCAGTGTCTGTGTGAAAAACAAGTATCAAGTATTAATTGCTAAAGAGTCATAAAATTAATAAAACGCAATACAAAAAAGAGAAGTATAATGAACTGCTTCATTAATTAATTTTATCTAATTTATCGCTGATTTTAGGAAGGGGTTTCTTATAATCCGACATCTTGCTTTTGCCGTTAAATGTCGCTCCAGGCTCAATAACCAATGTCTTGGCAATTAAATCACCATACATTTGAGCGTTACTTTGTAAGATTAATTTCTCTGATGAAAAAATATTCCCTTGAATCTTTCCACTTAGCGTTACATTGCCGGCTTTAATATTACCTACTAAAGTAGCTGTTTTGCCAAGTGTTAAATTACCATTTACATTTACATCACCATTAACTTGTCCGTCAATTCTCACATTACCATTACTATTAATATTACCGTCAACAGTAACGCCTTTACTTAAAATACTTACATTACTTGCAGAAACCATATCATTTTTTTTAGTCATTAGGAACAATCTCCAATCTAAACTTCACTTTGTTTTTTCATCTTCTTAATTTCTCCGTGAACATTTTTATCACCTAATTTTTCTGCCTGCTTTAAATAATATAATTCTTTAGTCTTTTCTCCAATTTCACCATAATATTCCGCTAATGCAGTAACAGAAATTAAATTAGAAGGATCTAATTTTAAAGCATATTCTAATAATTCCAATTTATTACTCTGTTCAACCAAATTCGACAATTCAATATAATATTCAGGGATATCATTTTTGATATTAATCGCCTTTTTAAAATAATCTCTGGCAATTGACCTTAAGCCTTTACGTTTGTAACTAACACCCATAAAATAATAGATACTGCTTGGTACATTAGTTCCGTTTTCAAGTTTTTTGAGATAAGTAATTACATCATCACTATGATATAATTTGAAAGCGATTCGGCCAAGTTGGAAATTAGCATCAAAATTATTTGGAGAAAACTCGACAACCTTTTTAAAATAATGTTGAGCAAGTTCATAATTATCCTTTTCCAGATAAATATTCGCTATACCTATTAAAGCATCAATATCTTTATTATATAGTTCCAATACTTTTTGATAATTGATAACAGCCTTATCATACTCACCATACTTAAAATATAATTCCGCAAGACCTCTATAAGCTTTGATATTATCATTATGAAGATTAATTGAATCTAAATAACACTCTTGGGCTTTAGAGTAATCACTTAATTTTTGATATACTTCGCCAAGATAAAATGGAGCAAGATAATTATCCGGTTTTATAAAAAGTATTTTTTCATAAAACTTAACGGATTTTTGTAAGTCTATATAATTTTTATAAATATTTGCAATAGCAAGAAATGCAGTAATATTCCTTGGATTATTTCTAATTACTAAAAACAATTTCTCAAGAGATAAATTATATTCTCCTTTAAGCTCTAAAGCTTTAGCTAAACCAAGCAGAGCCTCAGTGTTGTACTTGTTAGCCGATAATATCATCTTATATATATCAATCGCTTTATCATAGCTTTCTTTACTAAGATACTCTTCACCCAGTCCAAGATAATAATCGACATTGGCTTTGATACTATCTTTAATTTTAAAGTAATTCAGTTTTGAAAATAATTTTTCAAACATTAAGATTTCTCTTTACTATATTGATTATTGATTATCAACACTTTCTGAATTTGTTGGAAATAAAGTTACAACAGTTGTAGAATTACCAATATCCAATCCAATTGCCGCATCTCTATCGCCATTTGAATTCTTCAAAGCTTTCAAACAATAACCTTCACAAGCTAATGTAAGTGGATTTGGAGCAACTTGAACATTTAGAATTTCAAAGTCATTAACAAAACTATCAACCAAATCCTTATATAAAGCTCCGCCACCAGTCAAAAGTAAGGTTTTTGTAGATTTGAAATCATCATCTTCCCAAATATTTCTTAACTGAGGAGCAATTATATCTTTGTAATATCTTTTAAGAGATCTTTTACGAATTTCTGTAATATCTAATTTTTGTCTGTTTAAAATTATAGAACCCTCCCTAAAAGCAACATCAAATTGTTGTTCGGATCTTAAACCTAAGTAGAATGATTTGTTAATTTCTTTTGTAGCCAAATTAACTGCATAGCGAAGACCATTATAAGAAGCAATTGTTCTGTAAACCAATCCTCTCGGTGTACTTAAAACTGCTTCAAAGGTACCATAACCAATACTTACAATAAAGAAGTTCCCTTCCATATTCAGATCGCTGTTTCTTGCGGCAATACAGCATGCTTCAATTTCAGGAATAATTTCGCTATGGGCAACCTTTGTGCTTACCATTTGCGGTAAACCATTAGAATCGAACGGTGCGGGGTCATAAGTTATTTGATGTGTGCCTGTTAAAAAATCTTCGGCTTTTTTTTTGTTTACATGATAAATAGAATATGGATACCCTGATACAAGATATTTGGGTGACGGATTATTCATATAACCAAGTAATAATCCGGCTTTAGATAACAATCTGTAGTCAAGTTCTTCAGGATAACTATTGATTGTTTTTGTAGGAGAAACACCTTCGGATAAAGCAAGATAGCCTAAAATATATCCTAGATCATCTTCATAAAATTTCATACCGTGTAAAAAATCAGAAGTTACATTCCTAACTTCATAATTATTACTTTCAATAACACTTGGGAAAATAAAACTTTCCATATTTTACTCCTTTGATATACATTCTTAAAATTATTTTCAACGACTATATTTCATCAATTACTAAAATATACAAAAATTATTATTTAAAATGATTTATTTAATAATAAAAAATAATATATATTTCCCGGTTTTTGAATTTTGATTCCTTTATGAACTCACTCTTAATCTCTTTTCCCGCAAAAGTCGGGCGAGAGTTCTTCCTCTAAGAGGCATAATAATTTTTTTTAACTGCAAACTAGTACATTGTGTATGAGATTCAAGTTATTTCTGCCACCGAATGTCTGCCCCTCTTTTGAGGGTCGGTGACAACAGTATAACTAATAGTTTCAATATTTTCAATAAAAAAACGGCTTGATATTGAGATTCCCGAAATCTCTAAAGATAATATCCGGTAGAATTTAAGCTTTACGTAATTATGCAGATTCCGGGAATCTTGCCAATTTCCTGCGTAACATGAGCTATTTAATAATGACTGTTTTATATTTATAGTATAAAAAGATTGAAAGATTAAAGATAATAGAATTTTTTATGTCTGTTGTTAATTATTCAGGTAATAATACAAGTAGATTATTTAACTTCCGTTCTATTGTTGTTGAATCGGTATGCACTTTAAAATACCCTCCACCTATCCACGCCGAAGTCATATCTTTGTAATGTTTACTAAAAATATGCCCCGATTGACCTGCAGGCAAAACGACATAAAACACATTCGGGTTACTAAAATCGAACAAATAACGCATCGATTGACCAATTACACAATTGTACGGATTTGTAAAAGAATACTCCGTATTAAAAATTGTTGTTCCGTCACCCCCAATTTCAAATGGTCCGATATCCACTAATTTATCTATGATTTTATAGAATCCGTTAAACGGGTGTTTTAATTTCAAATGATGAATTTTACCCCACTGCCATAATGCAATATTTTTCCCAAATTTACTCTCCAATTCACTTAAAGCATCCGATAAACTTTTTCGGATAATTTCGTCTCGCGTTTCAACTTCAGGCGTATTAATATTATCGAACCAATTCGAATTTTCTTTTAACAATTTTGGCATTACACGATACGGTAAATTTGCAATAAAAACATATTCCTTAAAAAGATTTTTCCCCATCTCATCCATGAATGTATTTTCCAACAATTTTTGAAAAAATACAGAATATATAGCCGGTGTTTGACTGTAAAGATTAAATTTGTAATTCCAGTCCCGTAATAGTTCAAGTGCAGTATTCAAATTTTTATTTGTTATTTTAATTCCTTTAAAAGCATTTAAAATATAAGGAACAATTTTTTCTGCATAAAAAGAATAAACATCCATTTGATACTTTTTAAAATCGTCAATTGAATATTTCTTTTTCGAGCGGAGTAATTCATTTATTCTTTTTATTCTCGAAGGCGGTTCCCAAATATTTGAAATATAATATGGAAAATTATTCGATATTTTATTATTAGCCGAAGCAATAAAATTTTGTTTCGGATTATACATTTTGGGCATAACCGAATAAGGCACATAGCCGGTCCAGCCGTTTGTACTTAAAACACCATCGTAAATTTGAGTTGAACTTAATTTGTTACGTATAGGTATTTTTGCCGCTAAAATGTAGCCGATATTTCCTGAAGAATCGCCGTAAATAAAATTTTGACCCGGTACCGAATAATGTTTCAAAGCCTTTTTGAATGACCGCCAATTTTTTGATTTATTAACTTCGAGCATAGATAGGAGATTATCGCTAAAATTAAATGCCGTCCATTTCATACTTAATGTTATTTGACTTTGTTCTTTATTCGGGTATAATTTATTATACGGATGAATATTTGAAATTATAGGTCCGTGGAAAGTTTTCTCAATTTTAAAAATCACATTCGATGAATCCCTAACTTTAATTGTATCACTCACTATCTTTAACGGTCTCCAAGTTCCGTCGAGATTATAATGAGTTTTACTGCTGTCTAACTGCTCAACGTAAAAATCGGCATCATCAACCATAGCATTTGTCAAAGCCCAAGAAATATACCGGTTCTTACCAATAACCACCGCAGGCAGCCCCGGCAAAGTAAATCCGCTTACATTCCATTTATCGCTGCGGATTACCGCAACGAACCACGTTCCGGGCAGCATCAATGCCAAATGAGTATCGTTAGCCATAATAACTTTTCCACTTGCAGATAACTTTGGATTAACTACCCAGCTATTCGAACCGATATGAGTTCCTGTAAATCCGATAAACTTACGGAATTTTATGTCTGTTTTTAAAAAATCCGATGAGATATTTTGAAATTTTTTAACTGTTTTTGGGATTATTGTCGGCATGTTTTCATTAAAATCCGGTAAGATGTCCATTACCTTCTTAATGCCGAGTTTTTTATACAAATCGGCAAATGCAATATCCGTCCACCAACTTATATTTAATTCCCAAGCGAACAATTTCGAAATAGCAATACTTTCTTCAGGCTTCCATTTCCCAGGTTTATAATGTAAAATATCGAACTCAATAGAATAATCCCCTTTATGTTCTTTTAAATATGCATTAACACCCTTTGAATAAGCAATCAAAAATTTTTTACTTAACGGACTAACTTTTTTAAACTCTTGACGTGCAATTTTATATAGCCCAAGCGTTCTAAACATTTTATCGAAAGGCACGGCTTTACTTCCGAATATTTCAGACAGTCTGCCTTCTGCAGCACGCCGCATCAAATCCATTTGAAACATTCGTTCTTGAGCTTGAACAAAACCAAGAGCGAAAGCGGCATCTTCCTGATTTTTCGCATAAATATATGGAATTGCCACGCTGTCGCGATAAATTTTTACTTCGGATTTTATCCCTTTAACATGTATGGTTCCATTATAAGAAGGTATCGATTTGTTCAGTAAAAAATAGCCTACCGTAATTGCTGCAAAAATCAGAATAACAGAGCCGACCCCTATTGCAATACTATTTTTTACCCATCTCTTCATATTTTATTTTCTAAGAAATAATAATCAACACAATATTTAAAATATAAATTTAAGTAATTAATTATTTATTTCTACCACTGAGTGCCTGCCGGTAGAGTCGGATGTTTTTCGTCATTACGAGTACTTGAACAACAGCTGTATTATTGAATAAAAAAAATGATATTTTCTCGCTTGTCGAGGACAGCTCCTTAATATCGAGGGGGACACAAATCAAACAAACCTTCGAGGTTTTTACCTGCTGTATTCAGACAAGTAATTACTTATCTCAGAAATGAATACTAACGGTGGTGGTATGTTTTAGTTGCCGATTTCAGTACATCTTCCTGTCAAGTTACAATGAACTTGATGCAAGTTACACACTTTAATTCACTACTAACTCGGCAATTAAATATACCCCATGTTGTACATAGACTATTTTATTATTACAAATTTTCTAAAATTACCTCTATCAATAACTTCTGTTTTTGCATTATATGTTTTAACAAAAGTTTCCGGTAATCGTTTGTTTTTTCTTGCTTTCCATTTGAATTCATATCCTGTTACAATGCCTTCTTTTTCTTCTACAAAATCAACTTCTTGCTGTTGTCTTGTTCTCCAAAAATACATCTTTGCAAATGTATTTTTGTAAAGATTTTGTTTCTTTCGCTCAGAAACTAAAAAATTTTCCCACAAAGCCCCTTTGTCTTGTCTTAAATTCAGATTATTAAAATTTCCAATAATCATATTCCTAATACCGTTATCATAAAAATATATTTTTCTGTTCCGTTTTATTTCATTCCTTACATTTTTACTATAACTGTTTAGTCTGAAAACAATATATCCTTTTTCCAGAATATTTATATACTTTTGTATTGTGATTTTATTAATACCAACTATTTGTGCCAATTCATTATAATTGACTTCACTTCCCATTTGTAATGCTAATGCTTGTAATAATTTTTCGAGAACTTCAGGTTTTCTAATGTCTGAAAATGATAGAATATCTCTGTATAAATAACTGTTTACCAAGTCTTTTAATATTTCTTTTTCTTTACCTGTATTATTTAATACTTCCGGATAAAGACCATATAACAAACGATTTTCAAGTTGTTGTTCAGCAATTAGAAATTCTGTCTTGTTTTCATATTCTTCCCAACTAATAGGAAATAATTCATACTCCCATTTTCTACCTGTTAAAGGTTCGTTTAGTTTATTGCCTAAATCAAATGAAGAAGAACCACTTACAAATAATTGCACTTCTTTAAATTGGTCGGTAATTATTTTTAATGTTAAACCAATACCTTCTATTCGTTGAGCTTCGTCTAGGAATAAAATTTTATTACTTGCTATTAAAGTTCTTAATTGTTCTGTGTTTGGACTTGATAGTAAGTTTCTTACTGTTGGATCGTCTGCATCTAAAAAGAGATAATCTTTATTTTCCAATATTTTTTTAATAAGTGTTGTTTTTCCAACCTGTCTGGCACCCACAATAATTATTGCTTTTCCACTATTAATTTTTTTTGTGATTATATTTTCTAATATTCTTGAATACATAATTTTTTTCTACAAAGATACAAAAGGTTATTGTAATGACCAAATATTATAACAAAAAGTTATTATAGTGGCGATATGTCTTGCTTATGCTAACACCTGTGTATATTCATTGTCCTTATACCGCTAAAATGGAGGGATAGAAACAGTTGTTTATATTTTTCTTTTACAATTATACTCATTTTATTTAAACAAATCATCTACATGATTCCTTATTTTTCCAATTACACTTTTAGATGCATGTACTACACCCAAAAAATCAAGAAAAAATAGAGTAAATAAAGATACAGAGAAAAATCAAGCGGCATTTCTCAACTCCAATTGTTTTCCCAAGTCAACAGGGCTAATTATACTTTCTAAGACAGAATGAGGATAATCTTCATTATAAACAGGCTTTCTCCATTAAAAAGATATGCTATTATATTACAAGTTTTTTCTTCGCTTTTTCCCGTAAAAAAGGCATGATAAGTTTGCAAGAAAAATTATTCACAGTTCATAGATAAAATACCCATGGAACTCTGTGAGCCATGCAAATATCAAGTAAATAATATTTATATAGTATCCCGTGGATTTGGTGCACAAAAATTCTAACTTCTAACTTCTGACTTCCATCTTCTGTCTTGCGGCTTCCATCTTCTTTCTCCCGACTTCTATCTTCTAACTTCCATCTCCCGGCTTGACGTGTTATGAATTGTAAATTATCATTTCAATAAAATCATTTTTTTCGTACTGATAAAATTGCCGGTAGGTACTGGGCAAACTGTTGTTATATCTCATTTTTTAATTTGGTGGGATTTTGTCTTGTGTCAAAAACTGTTACTATTTTCACAAAGTTATTATCCACCCAATAAATAACTTTGTAATTATCAGCAACGAGGTATTATATTCGATTTTTCTACTTTCTAAGAGAGGTTCCTTTTGTCCAATTCTTGGGGTTTTCTCTAACTGAATAGTTTTATTTACTATTTGTTTAACAATTTTTCTTGCTATGCTAATTGATACATTAACTTTATAGTAGTCAAATATATTTTCAAGTTGTTCTAATGCAGTGTCTGTCCAAAATACTTTTAAGTCCACAAGCCAATTTCTTTCTTTATTTCCCCAGCGTTTATTAATTTCCCTTGTCTTGAGTCTTCCTCCGATTGTTCAATAATTTTATTTAGTTCTTCTATTGTCATCGGCTCTATTTCTTTCATAAGTTCTTTTTTTCTCTCTGAATTTAAAAGAGATTCAAGTTTGTTTATAATTTCCTCGTTTTGAACCCGAAGCAACTCTTGTATGAAACTTAATTTTTTTGTTTGAATGTCCATTGTTCTGTGTCTTTTTTATTGCTTTTCATTAAATTACTCATTTATCGGTTTGTTTTCAACTGAATTCTTCTTTGCCTTGCGCCAACGATTCGGCTATACCCAGTTAGGGATTTTCAAGCTCTCAAAGTCTGTAGAACGAAAAAGACATCTAAATGGACTACAACCCATATTGGTTTTATTTTTTATTAGCCAAAGTTTTAAATTCAATTGTACTAACTTCAAATAAGTTGAAAAAATCTATCATATATATAGTTCTGTTTTTATCTAATAAACCACAAATTTTAGGAATATTCATTTGTCCGTAATCTTTAATAAATTCTTTCTTAGAATGATATTGGCACACGTTCTTTATTATGGATTCGATGTGAAGTATAATTTTTCTTTTCTCTTTAACAGAAAGAGTAGAGCACCTAAATATACTTTGTTTTAGATATGCATAGAAATAGAAGAAGTCAAAAAGTTTAGAGTTTTCGTGGCATTTACGGTCAATAAAGTGGATATTGCCGTTTTTATCGTAGAGAATGTTAAAATGAGTAAAGTCTCCATGAATTTTTGTTGGTGTTTTATTAATAGAATCCCAATGGATCTTCAAGGCGCTCTCTATTAAGTGATATTTGGAATCAAACTCTTTAAGAGTGTATTCTGATATCAATTGGTATCCTAAAAATGACTCTTTTGCCCAGGTATCATTTCCTTTTTTTCTCCAAACCCAAATGGGATTATTGTTTTTCATTTCAAATAAAATCTTCTTATTACCTTTAATAATTCCGACATACTCAGTATTGTCTTTTGGAACTTTAATTTCATACTTAAAAAATGAACTCATCCGGAATCCAATATCTGTTTTTAAGAATCTGAAAAAAATAGAGTTTTTAGGTGAACTTTGAGTGATTAAATTATAAAATAGCCTGGAACGAAATGTCCTATATGATGAATAAACCAAGAATAATTCTTGTTTTTTAGGAAAAAAATTAAACTTCATAATTAAAAGCAGTAATATAATTGTCTCATCTTTTGGGAAGGATCATCTTCAGATCTTTGATTAATGAGATATACATTTTGATAAACTTGTTTCAAATGTTTAATTTGTTCTTTTTGCTGTTCAGGTTTTCCATTTGTTTCAAAGACTAACTTAGTTGAAATATTTGTGCTAAACTTAATCACATCTTTCCAATTATTAATCCACATGCAAACCGACAATAGAAAAACAACATCCACCTTATCCTCAGGAAGGAAATCATGAATGTAATCCAATGATTCCTTTTCAAGATCAAAAACATAATAGTCCAGATTATATGATTTTGTATATGATTTTATTTTATTCGCTGCATTTATCATTCTGGGGTCATAATCAATCCCAATTCCATACTTTATTTCTTTTGAAAAAGCATAAAGCATACCTCCCTGATTGCATCCTATATCTAATACTGACAATCCTTGCAACGAAAAAGGTAAATTTTTAAACCTCTTCTTTGGATCTCTTTGACCACTAAACTGATAATTATTTATTGTAAAGCTATGATACCCTGTAAAAAATTGTCCGGCAGAATAGCTGGCAGCACTTTTTTTGGTATAGTTTAAAAGATTCATCACCTTTTTTATTTCTCTATCATAATTTTTATCATCTTTTGTTGTATCTAATCTAACAACTTTGACTTTGTATTTTTTATTTTTTATAGATTTTTTTATTTTTTTTATCATATTTATTAAATTTTATAAATTATAAAATTTAAATTATTTAATTTTCAATCAAAGAGATCAATTCCTGTTCCCTTTTCCCAATACTGTAATTTCTCATTATTTGCACTCCTGCCTTTTTTACCCAATTCATCTTTATGTTCAACTGATAAAACTTTATGTATAAGGTTTTCAAGTTCCGTTATATCTTTCTTATGAAAAATAAAGCCTGAATCTCCAATAATTTCTGGAATAACGTTTACAGATGATCCTATGGGAATACATCCACATAACATGGCTTCACAAAGAGCAACACTAAATCCTTCAAAGATGGAAAGCTGTATGTAAAACTGACTTTTATTATAATAATTCCTTAGCCTTTCGGGTGTTAGTTTTCCGAGAAAAAATACATTTTCATTTTCCTCATGCAAATACGATAGCTTATTTAATCCCACTAAATAAAATTTACAAACCGGAAATATTTTAGATAATTGAATAATTATATCTCCACCTTTACAGATTATTTGCTGATTACCTGAAAATACCGATATAAATGAATTCGGTTCTTTTTAGATTCTTTCAACTTCATTTTTAAGTTTTGGTAAATCTCTGGAGATTATTCCCCAAATAATCACATTATCTACTTTATCGTATCCGTGTATTACATAATTTCTTAAACTAATAATTCTTTCAGCATTTTTAATTGGGAAGTTTTTATCAAGTCTTAATATCCTATTTGTTGCTTCTCCAATTATTTCAAATTCTCGCTCAACTGCTCTTCGCAATAATTTGTCATTCTCATAAATAGTAAAATCTCTCTTTTCTCCCAAATATTCAAATATTGAATTTGCGGAAATTAAAATGTCATATAGATATTTCTTTATTTTATCCTGCATACAATAGTTGTTTAGTTTTCTCTATTGACTTAATAAAGAATGGATTATTTAGCGACTTGTCTGTTATCAAATCTATTTTTCGATTAAATATTTTTTCAAATAATTTATGTAGCGTAAAATAATTATCTGTATATTCTTCTATTGTTATATTATCAAACTTAATTAATAAATCAATATCACTTTCTGCTGTAAAGTTTTCAGTTACAACTGAGCCAATTGCATATAATTCCTTCACTTTGTATTTTTTACAATACTCTATGATTTTATTAATATTTTCAGAAATTATTTTATTCATACTTTAAATATACAATAATTCTTAATTATTTTTAATTTCAGTTCCAAATTTATCCATTTCACAACCACAATTCCAATAAGTATGAGCTTCCCACATAAATTGTTGAAAATTTTTAGGAATTCTTCATTTAAGTCGTTCTGTCCCCTATTTTGGACATTTTATTACTTTCAGAAGTACCCCATTTTTCCCTTTTATTTCCCATAGTATTATCCGAATGGATGCCTTTGGCACAAATAGAAAGTAAAAAGTAAAAAGTAAAAAGTAAAAAGTAAAATATTTATTTTATCTCCCAATTCCATTGCTTTTTACCAAATAATTAGATTTTCAAATTTAAATTTCATAGCTTTTTTTAGTTTGAAGTCC
>CAZXJG010000096.1:0-11986 GCA_964640985.1 uncultured Melioribacteraceae bacterium
CATAAGTATAAGGGCTAAAGTGAACCCTACTAATATTTTCAGAATTGCTTATAGCGGCAAGATGCAAAACTTTGTGCTCTTGCGCTATCGGTTTTATCGCCACAGCGCAAGCGCTTGAATAAGTTCCCAAAATGCAACGCACCTTTTCACGTAAAATCAGATCTCTTGCCTCTCGAACCGCCACCGAAGGCCTTGTATGCGTGTCCCTTATCGATAATTTTATAGGGTACCTTCCGAGAAATCCCCCGGAATTGTTGATTTCATCTGCAGCCAATTTAATTGCAGCTATACCATCACCACCATACAGAGCACCGGCTCCCGTACTTGGCAGTTCAACACCAAGACTGTATGTTCCCAGGTCGGAAGCAGCCTCAGCGCTTTTTGTTGATGTCAATAGGCTTCCAATAGAAGCTATTCCCGTTAATTCAAGAAATTCTCTACGTTTCATACTCATAATATCCCCCTTCTTTCGATAAACTATAACAAGATAGTTTAAATTTATACTCTTAACTCAAATACCGTATTTTTGCTCATCACACCTATACCATAATTTCAATTACCCCCTTTTTATTTTCAGAAACCTGATTCAGTTTTCTTAAAGATATCAAAAAAAATTAAAATGTCAAATTTTTTTAAGAAATTAAGAAATTAATTTATAAACCCGTTACACAGTAAATAGATAAGCATATAGAGTCAACCTCGCCTGTGTTGCTGTATAGATGCTTTGTCCTTTTACGGATTGCAAATGTGTATGGCTTTTTTGATGGCTTTTTAATAAATCATATTTTTGTTTTTCCTTATAATATTTAGATTTCGGATTCTTAATATTCTCTCTGCTAACTAAGTAATGCTTTTTAATGAATTCTAATATTGAGGTGTTTAGTTTAGATTTTTCAAATTCTTTAAATTCATTTTTTTTAATAATTTCAATAATTTTTGTTCTATCGTTATTCTCAAAATTGTTAAATTCTGTCCACCATTTCTCAGTGTAACCATAATCCGCAAAAAAGAATCTATAGAGGATATAAGTTTCAGGCATTAATAAGATTTTCTCAAATTCTTTTAAATTTTGGCCAAAAGCTTCATAAAAGAAACTTTTTCCTCTACCTATTTTACCTTTTGTAGCATTTAATATAGTTTGAACTGCTCTAATGTATTTTCTATTCCAATGCTTACCCAAAAACTCTCTATTCAGGTGCTTCTCTCCATTTATTGGGTGAAATTTCATTGGGAAAGAATAAATATTAATATTTAATTCCTCTGATAAAAGTATATTAATTTCTAAGCGTTGATATAATTCTTCCGGCTTATCTTGTTCGTTGTAAAGAAGATAGTTTGATAAGTTTCTTATATTATATTTTGCTGCTAATTTAATAGCTTTCACATATATTTTTTTATAAGACATACTATCAAAAGCAATTCTCAAAGGTTTAATAGGAATCTCACTAAGTAATTTAATATTTTCTTCATTAATTAATCGAGCATCTACTCCCTGGTTAAAATCAACATATCTTAATTTTGGTGCTTTGTTTCTGTATTTTTCAAATGTGTCTTTTATTTTAGGATAAATTTGCAAAATATTATTTTTTGTAGTTGTGTTAATACTAAGCAATTCTAATTTATCAAGTAAATTATATAACTTTTGTTGCTTTTCTCTTTTTAGTTTGTTTAGCAAATATTGTAATTGCTCAAAAGATTGTTTTAGAAATGCTCTGTCATTATTTCCTTTTTTAAGATTTGATACTGCAATATCTAAATAATTCGGGTCAATAAATTTTGCTCCCTTTACAAAACCGCTTTCTTTTATTTCATCAATAATTTGCGGAAACTTTTTTGATGCCAATACATTGTTATCTAACAATAATAGATTTCTTTGGTCGCCATATTCATTTTTTGTTAACTCAATTTTTTCTTTCAATGAAATATACTGATTGAATTTGGGCTCAATTTTCCAAACTGCACAGAATGAACATTTACGAATACAACCTCTTGTCATATATCCGTAATAAGCATTATTTTCAGGGTATTTATAATCTATCTCCCCTAAAATAGAATAATCCAAAGGAAGAAGATCAATAATATAATTATTATCATCAAAAATGCCGGGAGTATCAAGTAAACCAATATATGGTTTAATTCCCGTTTCTTTTTCAAGGTCGTCAGGCAATACGGTAGCCATAACGCCACCTACTTTAATATCATCTATTTTTTTTACTAAAATTTTGGCATCATTGATTGTTTTGATAGTTATTTTCCAATAAAATGTAAAAAGTGTTGTAATATAAATCCTATCAAAAATAATATCTTCTTTGTATTTCTTTTTTCTGTAGTAATCAGAATAATATTTTAACCATATTTCTATTAATGATAGATGTCCATTAAGATTTTTAATTAAATTGGCAGAATATTCTAAAATTTCATTTAAATGGTTTGAATTGTGGGTAACAATATATCTTTTTATTAACTCCTTAATTTGATACCATCTGATGTTATTACTGATTTCTCCTAATTTTGAAATGCAATCATTTAGAGTAGAGTTTATTAGAAAATCTTTAATATCTCCTTTAAAAAAAGTAATATTGTCTCCCAATAATCTGTGATATGTAGCTATTTTCATTAAACCTATTGGGGGATATTTATTTTTATATTTTGGTTCAATTAATAATATTTTTCTTTTTTTCCTCATTTAGTTATATCGATTAATAATTATTTGTTTTATTCTCTCAGCTAGTTCAACGGATAGTTCTTTTTCTAAAATAGTAAATATACTTAATACGGTATCTTTTTGTTCGTTCGTTAATTTAGACAACTGGGGCTCTGATATTATTGGTGTATCAATGTTTTCTTTTTGCTTAATATTTAATAAAACTGGCTTCGATACGATTGAGTTATATATTGTTTGAGCAGGTTTTAATTCAATTATTTTGTTTTTAATTTTTTCAAGTTTTATTATTGCTCGTTTGGATTTTTCTTTTCTTTCAAAAAATCTCTTTTTTTCTTTATTACTTCTAAAATATTGGGTGTCAAATTTTTCTTTTTCAAATAGATATTCTGTAATTTCTTTGTATCTACTAATAATATCAGAAGTAAAATGTGCTATTTTGTATAATTGTTCAAATTGTTTTTTCAGCTCTTTCTCAAATAGTTGTACTGTTTTATTATCGTTAAAATAATCCCTTCTGGCATTCGGTATAAATGCATCACCAATAACATGAATCTCACCTATAAAATGATGATTAAATCTATCTTCTTTAAAAAAATGATTCAATGTGTCTTCTGACCCGATTTGAATATTCTCTTTACGTAAACGAAAACCTCTTGCAATATTATCAGGAGACAAAATTCTATTAATAACTTTTGATATTCCATACCAAGAAATTGCTATAACCTCATAATCTTCATTTCTTATTTCAAAAAACGCAACATCTATTAATCTTGGAATGATATCATTCTTTTTATCGTAAAATATATTTTTATAAGCTTTAAATAATTTTTCGTTGTTTACTTTTAAATGAATGTCATATTCATCAATTTTTATATTTTTATTTTTAAAGAAATTGTATATCTTTTCTGAAAACTCAAAATCTGGATTAAATGGAATAGGCGCAACCACAGATAAATAATTCTTTACCTTATTTACATTAAGCAATTCCTCTTTTGTTACATTCTCAAGAGTAACTTTAAAATAATGGTCGTCTAAGTTTGTTTCTTCTTTTTGTAATGTTGTTATCACACTGATAACGGCTGCTGCATCTCTTGTATCTGCTTTATTTTCAATAATTTGTTTGAGCAATAACGCATCCAATGTAATAGTACTTTTAATATCTTCACCTTTATGTGTAGTTTCAAATATCAATTTATCGCAATAACCCAATCCTCCCAAACGTCCTATTCCTCTAAATCCTTTTCGTATTGTTCTGTCTTTTTGTGAGTTAGCAACATCTCCTAAAAACTTTAAGACATCTTTTTCTCCAATACCGGTGGCATTATCTTTTATGGATATTAATTTTGAGTCTTTGTTAATATCTATCTCTATGCGACCACCGGATTTTTTGTGTAAAATTCCTTCTTCAACGGCAACATCAATTTGATCTGCCGCATTTTGAACATATTCTCTATATATGAAAAGCGAATTTTCATACATTCCCAGTGTTAATGTTTCGATAACATTCTTTCCAATAAGTGGTGTATAATTTAGTTCTGTCATCTATCTTTCTGGGGCTTAAAATGGTTTTTTACTTCAATTGGTATTCCCTGAATATTATATTCATCATAACCGTGATAGATATTCTCTTCTGTTTTTCTGAATACGACATATACCTCATTTTCGTCATCATAACTATAATAACAATTTTTCAATAATTTTGGATATCTTTTGTCAAGTAACCTTTGCGGTACTGAATTGTCTGTACCATTATAACAACTTAACCGCGACTCAAAATCATCCTTATTATCTGACCTTAACCAATCATTTCTTGAATTTCCGGGTTTTTTATCGTGTTTCGGATTATGCTCAAATTTTGGCGTAATACTATCAAAAAAAGTATCCAATCCATTTTCTTTATCAGAAACAATGGTTTGATACTCTATGCATTGTTTGTTAACTTTTATTTTTAATTGTCCGTTTTCATTCCATAAATATTGAAAAGTAAAAAATACAGTATCGCTATTATCAGAATGAATTTTTGACAATAAATATTTTACCTCATTTTTAGTTGTATCGTTGTAGTATTCTTTAACTTGGTTTGGAATAGAGATTAAATCAGGTAAGATTCTGTTTGGATATGATATGAAATTTCCTCCGACATTACCTAAAAAAGAATAAATTAATGATCCAAACTCATAATATTTGTTAGGTAATTCAGAGAAAGGAAACCCATTAATCATTTGATCCAACAATTCATCTCTTAATAAAATTTTAGAATTATTATTTTTTAATTTCTCAAAAAGATCAGATACACCATACATCATATTATAATAATGACGTTTGTTGTTTTCATAATCATCTACATTCCAGACAATTGATGATATGTCTATTACTGTATTAAAATTCATATCATTCATTCCTTTGATCGCTTTTTCATTTGAGCTTTGATAATAGCTTTAAGTTCCATTGGGTCTTGTTCTATAAAATCTTTTGGGAAATAAGCTAATGTTCCGTAATCATCTAATTTAATAGTTCTAAATATTCCATCTTCAATAAAAGTAAGATTAATTTTATCGTCCATTGTATTTGTTTCATCTTCTGCAATTCTTCTTCGCATTCTTGTGATGAAATGACTGCTATGCGTTTCAATAATCACTTTTTTTCCTTGTAAAGTCAAACCATAAAGAAAGTCGAATAATTGACTTTGTATTTTGGGATGTAAGTGTATTTCCGGTTGCTCCACAATTAGTGTTCCGTTTTGAGGCATAATAAAGCCTTGCACAATTATTGGCAATATTTGACTAATTCCATAGCCAATGTGTTTAATGTTGATTTTTAAGTCATTATCTGTTTCTAAAAATACTCTATAAACATCTTCTGCTTTTTCGGAATAAATATTTTTTGCAACCTTAAAAATATCACACATCCAAAACTTTATTGCATTTGAAAGAGTATCATTTGTTAATTCATAGTAAATTGTGTTATTAATATTTTTTATTTTATAAAATGTGATTTTGTCATTTGCTTTTTCATTTAGTATTCGTGCGGTATTTTCACCCCTAATTCCAACATTTATTAATTTTTTTAAAAAAGAATACTCGCTTTTGGGCGATTCTCTATCAGGTCCTAAATATGAAATATTAATTAAAAAATCATTTATTGATTTTCTTGCCCAATCAATTTTAATAAATTTTTTTTCATTGCTCGAATTTTCACCGTTTTTTGGAATTTCAAAGGCATTTGGATAAAACGCAACAAAATCCACTGTTGCATTATTAATATCATTGTTCCAAATATCTTTTCCAAAGGAATCATCATTAGCATCAATAGAATATGTATTTGAATTAGTATTGTATTTGATATTTAAAAAAGGATTTTTAGTGGAAATAGAAGTTTCAATATCAATATTAAATGTATTTAGAAATGGTAATTTATTCTTAACTCCAAAAGATATAGAAATATCTATTTTATTGCCTATTATTAAAATCGGTTCTTTTGAATTTTTAAATTCATCTTTATTAAAAATAAAAGAAATTGAAATTTTATTATTAGTATTTTTTTTATATATCAAATTTTGAAAATTATTTACTTGGTAATATTTTCCATCTAATGAAAAAATATCGTCAGTTGAACTTTTTTCAACGGTTTGTTTTAACAACAAAAGTAACTGAATAAAGCTGGATTTTCCAGAACTATTAATGCCAGATAATACAGTAAAAGGCTTTATTTTAAAATTATGTAAAGCCGATATTGATTTAAAATTCTCTATTGATATTTTCATTGTAATTCCTCTTTAATTTTCTCTTTAAGTATTTCTGATATATCTTTTGGTAAAACATTGTCAATAACGGCAAAGATACGAGAAACTAACTTTCTATCCTTTTTATTTAATTTTGAAAAATCATCTGTTAAATATTTCGTTTTTCCACTCTTTTCAACAAAATTTACTTCATCAATATTGCTTTCATTTTCTCCTACTACTTTTTCAAAAACTTTTTTTTGTGCAGATTGAGTATTGTCAGTTTTATCTTTAGCTTTTTCAAGTTCCTTTTCAGCTAATATTGCATTTTCTTTTTTTGTCTCAAACTTTTCTTGATATTCTTTTTGTTCTTTATCGTTAGTGAACCCTTTGGTTATTTTCTCTTTAAACTCTTCTGAGAAAGCTACGAAATCATCAATTTTCTTTTTTTCATTTCTTACTTTTGATGAAAAATAATATAATTTATGTAATTCGTTGAATTGTATTTTTAATAACTTCTCAAAATCCTTTAGTTCGGAGTTATCAATAAAATAATCTCTTCTTGCATTTGGAATTAATAAAGAACTAACTGCGTGAACTTCTCCAAAAAAATATTTTGTTCCGCGAGGCTCTTTAAATAATTTAGTTAATGTATCTTCTAATCCAATTTGAATATTTCCTTTACGTAATCGAAGGCTACGGGCAATGTTAATTGAAGGCATCGCTTTCTCAAATCGTGAAATACTATACCATCCCCAAGCCAACAATTTGTTTTTAGAATTTCGTATTTCATAAGTATCTATATCATAAACTTCATCAATTCTGCTTTTATTACCGTTTTCGCCCTTGTAAATACTTGTTGTGTATGATTTATAGATTTGATCTCTATTTACAAAAATCGGATATTCATCTATGCTGTAAGATAGTTTTTTTGCCTTATTATAGATTTTATCTTTATAAATAAATCCTTTATTATACGAAACGGGTGCAACCATTGAAAGATATTGATATATTATTTTTTTATCTAAAAGAGTTTTATTCGATACACCTTCTAATGTTACTTTAAAATAATGTGAATTTCTATCTTCTTTTTCGGTATAAAAATCAGTTACTTCATCTATTACGGCAGTTGCTTCTTCCTTTGTTGCTCTATTGTTAATTATAGCTTTAAGTTTTTGAGCATCCCAAATAAGATATGATTTAACATCCTCTCCTTTGAAACTGGTTTCAAAAGTCAATTTATCACAATATGCTAATCCCCCAAGCCTCCCTATACCTCTAAATCCTTTATTTTTAGCTCTATCTTTTGTTGATTGAGCAATATTTTTAAGTATTGGTTGTATTTGATTGCTCTCAATTCCCGTTGCATTATCAAATATTGAGATTATTTTTGAAGTATAATTAATATCTATTTCTATTTTAGCATCGTGTAAAGATTGCAACATATTTTCGCCAACAGCTTTGTCAATCTGGTCGGCACTATTTTGAATATACTCTCGATAAATAAATCGAGAATCTTCATACATTCCTAATGTCAATGATTCAATGACATCTTTGCCTATTTCTGTTTTAGCTTTATCCATTTGGGAACTGTTTATAAAGAGGTTTTGGAAATTTAATATTTAATATAGAACGAAATACCGGATGTTCAATAATGTACTCCCCAGGGTCAAGTCTTGTCATCATATTCTTGTACACTGATGGGATGTATTTATAATCAGCTTTTGAGATTTCAATAGCATTTGTTCGTCCATATGCGTGAGTAGCACAGTTTCCTTTTACTCTATCGTGAATTGCACTTTTAAATTGTTCTACTGAAAACAAGATGATGCCAAGGGAACGCCCTCTTTCAGAAATATCAATGATTTGTTTCAGAATAGGTGAGTTTTTTGGAATGTCTTTGGAGGCATATTTATTTAATTCGTCAATAAAAACTACGATTTTTGATGGTATTTCTTTTTCATCTCTTTCTTCTTGCCCTAATTTCAATTCATATATTGCTCTTATAGCATCACCGAAAACAAATGCTTGAGTATCTTCATCTAATTTTGCAATGTCAATTACATGAACATCATTTTTTTGAATATCTCTAATAGATTCTCTCAGCCTAACCTCATTTTTTTCAGGAACAACTCTTTGACTAAAAATCGAATTATTTAGAGCTTTTGTTACAACTCTTTTAAATTTTCGCCAACTCATAACAGAAATTTCTTTGTCACCACCACTCTTTCCTGCCTTTGCAAATTCACTAACTTTATTGATAAATTGAGCCCAGCTTGTAACCTCTCCAAAACCACCTTGGTCTGTTATAATAAAGTTGATGATCGAGTCCATTGTTCCTGTAGCATCTTCAATATTAGAAAAAAGTAAATCTAAATTAAGTTTATCATCTTCAAAAATATATTTGTATTTAAATGCTTTGTTTGTGTCAATCTGAGTTTCAATATCATTGTCTTGACCATAACTGCATGTTTTTGACTTTGATTGATCAGAATATGGGTAATAATATTTAGCATTTTTAAAAGGCTCGGTAGAAAGCCCTAACATTTCAGTATATCTATTTTTCTCTTCTGCTGTCAATTCCTCATTTGGTTCATCAATGGCTAATAAATCTCTACCCTTTACATTAAACATTACAAAAGCAACAGAATCATCACTATCTGTATTTTGCAAATATTTCTCTTGTATAGCCTTCATTAAAAACATTGTATATGATGTTTTTGCTGCTAATCCTGAAATACCTGATATATTTAAGTGAGCACCTTCTGGACCAATCAGAAATTGAGAATTAAAATGAACTGGAAGTGTGATTTTATCTTCAGCACGATACATTTCCATATATCCACAAACAAGAGGATTTTTTATATTTTTCAAACCTAATGCTTGAAGAACTTCTGCTTGGTCTGCTAACCCAACCTTGCTTCCGTCAAGTACAGGTGTATAGATACTTTTATCATTACCCAAAACTTTAGCTTTTACAAAATTCATCCCAATTCTGTGCATATTTGGTTGTGTTGTAACATCACCAAAATCACTAGAAATAAAGTTACTTAGGTAGCTCGCAGAATCTGTAATATGCGAAATTTCCTCAATTATCCCAAACGATATTGAACCTTCAATATGTTCTACTTTTACAACATCAAAAGGATTTAGAATTCTTTGTTTATTTGTCCAAAAATAAAATTCATCAATTGTTGTTGGTTTCTTTTCAGTAGCCGCCACTTTTCCAATTATTTTTGTCATATTTAAAATAAGTTTATAAAGTGAATATCACTTAGATATTGACTTTTTATATAATTTTCGGTTAAATATATTGGGTAAAGATGTTTAGCCCACCTATCGTCTTTACCATAACACACAGGATTTCTTTCGTTGATAATATTAGCACTTATCAAATCAATTTCATCCGAATCTAACCCTTCATCTTCTTGTATCTCTCTAACAAGTATTTTTTCAATTTTCAGCACTCCGTCAAATGGGCTTAGAGTATTCCGAATCCTAAGATACCAAACTGCAAATTTCACGTCTGGAATTCTTTCGGTTTGATACATAAATGCAGGTGTTCTATGATAAAGCTTTAATTCGGCTATTCTCCGTGAAATGTCTTTCACATCATTGGAAAGTGCTTCCGGATTGAATGCTTTTGATGCTCCAATAATACAATCATAGTTAGATTTAATTACTGAGAGTTCCTTTGCTTCACCACTTTTCATGTATTCCAAAGAGCCGTCTTTAATTAAAAATGATTCATCATTTAGTTTTTTAGCTTTCACTAATTCAAAAACAACCTTTTGTTCCAAAGCAATCATTTCATCTTGAATCTTGGCGATCCCTCTATCTTCATATTTATCGTTATCTTTTAGAGAAGTATTTTTATAAGGTAAGATTTTAGTGAATTTTAAGTTCTGTTTCTTTAAAATCTCCTGGTTGTTTAGTTTTTGGATTAAATTATTGAAAAATAATTCATCATTTCCAATTGTAGTCTGTGCATTGGCATTTTCAGGAAGCGAGATTACAAATGGATTTTTAAGATTCACTGGCTTAAACGAATGTTCATCTTCTCTCTCGCAAACTGCAACACCAATCTGTCCTGCAATAATTGGGTACAATCTTTTTCCATACGCTATATCATCAACTTTATAAGTCCTACGAGAACCATCCAAAAAATATTTAAAAAGAGGTGTTCCGTTTTTACTGATTTTGTCAGCTAAGTTTTTTATGAATTTTGTTTTAGTAAGATTTTTGTCGGTTTCTCCTTTTTTCTTTACTTGGATTCCTTTTTTATCTTCATAATCCAATTTTGGAATATCAACAGATTCAAAACAATACTTGTATGATTTGTAATTCTTTCCGTCTGTTTCTTTTGCTATAAAATCCAAAATTCTTTCCATATTTAAAATTAGTTTAAAATATATTGATAAAAAAATAACTCTTTTGGTTTTTTTAGGTTGGTATTTTGTGTGTCGACAAAAACCAAATGTGCTATTGTGCGGTGGGTTTTCAATTCATTTTCCTTTTATCATTTAATTTCTTCCTCCTATTCAAAAAAATTGTCCACAGGATTTTTAATCTTATCAATTGCTTTTTTGGACACATGAGTATAAATTTCTGTTGTTTTTAAACTGTTATATCCCAACAGTTCTTGAATATACCTTAAGTCAGCACCTTGTTCGAGTAAATTTCATCGGAGCCGTGTCTCAACATTAGACATTTATCCCCTTTTTACCTTTAATTTTAGAATTATATACATAATAATATTTAAAATATACCCCTATCGTTTTATAGATTCTCATTGAATCTTTTTGCCGTCACTGACACTGTTTGTATAATCCATACCAAACAGCTTACCTATCGTCTTCTATGACAAATCAGTATATAGTTTAATTAGATAAACTGCAATCTTTCTATAAATATTGCCTCGCCTGTAGTAAAGTCGATGTTGTGGTTCAGCCCTTGCCGTAATTAAGAAGTATAATATCATAACATTGATAAATATCAGATGAGAAGACACTGCCCCTATGATCTTAACACCGGCTTTGCGAAAAGCAAATAAGATAAAAACAATTACCGGTACATTAGAAATAGAGGGCAACAGTTTAGGCATAGAAAAGGTTGCCGCCATCATTGAGGGCAAAAAGGTTTTAGGCTCGGTAAAAGAGATAGCGGAAGTTCAAGGTGCTATAAAAGTATATGAAAATCTTGAGATTTTTGACTATAAAAAAATTGATGACATTTTAAAAGCACATAAGCTTTTAATGGGTAATATATTGACAAATGCAGGAAAATTCAGGTGCCATTGGTGATAGCACGCTTTTCGTAGAGTTTATGCTGGAAGCGATACTATTGGCTTGTGAAAAGGTTTTAAAAGAAAGTCGAAATGTCCCAAAAGATGTCCCTAAGAATGTCCCATTAAAACGACTTGAATATATCATGAAGTTAATCAAACAAAACAGATCCGTCACTATAGAGCAGATGGCAAAAGAGTGCAATGTGAGTACAAAGACCATCAAAAGAGATATTGAGACCACTGCACAGTAAGCACCTTCGGGCAATATCTGCTTTCCCGTATGCTTTGTTAAACTTCCTTGAATTAACCGGTT
>CAZXJG010000097.1:0-11881 GCA_964640985.1 uncultured Melioribacteraceae bacterium
TGTTAAAGTGAAAATGATAGTTTACCCTGCAAAATATAGAACAGTCATTATTAAGTAACAGCAAGATTCCCGAAATCTCTAAAGATAAACTGCCCTAAAAAGCTAGACCCATGTAATTCCGCAGATTCCGGGAATCTCAATATCCTTGCAAAGGAAGGGGGAACTCCTCATTTCTTTAAAAGTCCCTCCCTTTCTAAGGGAGGGATTTAGGGAGAGTTCCATATTACACAAACTCCCTTTAAGCCTAAGATGGAGGGAAGGATTTATTAAGAGTTCCGAAGCCTATTCTTTATTGATAATATTAAAGCTATCGCTCCATGCTTTTAAACTAACCCCCTACCCCCTTCCTTACAAAGGAAGGGGGGACTTTTGCTATTCGTTGGCGAAGGGTAAATTTAAACACTCCGCAAGTCTTTCTAAAACACTCTTCAAATTATTGATTACTTCTTCATTCTTAAATCTTATAACATTTATTCCAAGCATATTTATTACTTCTGTTCTTAACTTGTCCCTTTCTTTTGTGTAGTTATGAATACGTCCATCTATTTCTACAACAATCTTTTTTTCGTGTGAGTAAAAATCTGCAATGTAAAAGGTCTCCTTTCCTAAATAGTCAAAAAATAATGGGTGTTGACGATAGAACTTAATTCCCTTAAACTTTCTTTTGCGAACAGCTTTCCAAACTATATATTCAGCGGGAGTTGGATTTTTTCTCATCTTCCGGCATAACTCAAGAGCAACTATGCGTAATTCTTTAGAGCTGTTTAGAGACATTTTACTATTTTAATTTTATTGGTCTAAAATACAAATTTATTCTTTTTAAACTAATACCTTTCCTTGCAAAGGGAAAGTTCTGAGGCTTATTTTTATTGAAAATATTGAAGCTATTAGTTTTTGAACTAACCCCCTAACCCCCTTCCCCCGTTTGTGACGGGACATGCTTACAAAGGAAGGGGGAATTTAAAAGCCCCTTCTCTTTTTAAGCCTGTCCCGCCTTTGCGGGAAGAAGGGGTTTGGGGATGAGTTCATTATTTTTAACACACACTTCAAAGGAGAAATCAAGAAGATATCTGAAGCTTAAATTCTATCGGATATTATCTTTAGAGATTCCGGGAATCTCATTCGAATTTTATGCAACATCAGTTAAATAGATGTAAATATTACTTGTAACATTTACAATTTAACCTCACTTCAAAATAAAATGTGCAATATTCTCAAAAGAAATTAAAAAAAACAATTGGCACGATAATTTCTTTTCCTTCTGTGATTTTAATTCATCATTAACAAATTAAGGAGAAACAAAATGGGTCAGCAACAACTTTTATTGATTGTTCTTACCGTAATTATAGTTGGTATTGCAGTGGTTGTGGGTATTAATATGTTTTCAGCAAGCTCTACATCCGCTAACAGGGATGCAGTTATCAGCGATTTAACAAACTTAGGTACTATGGCACAGCAATATTATAGAAAACCTACGGCACTTGCCGGAGGTGGTAACTCTTTTGTTGGCTGGTGGGCTACAGTTCCTACATCTCTCAAAACAACTGCCAATGGTACTTATGCAGAAACATCAGAAGACTCAGTACAGGTTGTTTTAACAGGTACAGGCACTAATACCGGTAAGGATGGTACAAGTCCAGTTTATGTAAAAGTGACAATCGCGCCGAATAGTGTTTCGGTAGATAAAACAACTCTTAATTAAATTTTATAATGTTTATTTCAACAATAGGCTAATGAAGCGGTTTTGTTTTATTAGCCTTTTTTTTCAAAAAGGAAAAATAATGATTGAATTAAGATTTAATGCAGTAAAGTTAGACGGACAAACGGTAAGCGGAACAATTTTTACCGAAACTTACTGGAGCGGAAAGAGAAAGATACACAAATTAGCTGACAAGCATAAACTTAAAGTAAAAAGAATAGAAAAAAAATCAACATTTATATATAAAATTAAAAAAGGCGTGGAGAAGCCTATTGTTGGTGAGCAAAGAGCATACACGAAGAATGAGGTTGTGTATGCTCTTACTAATATGGGCTATAAAGTTCTCTCGGTAAATAAAAAGTTACTAGAATTTAATTTGAAACCGCCGCAGCAGGATATACTTGCTTTTGTAAAAATCAGCGCCGAATTATTAGAGCAAAAATTACCCTATTCGGAAATTATAACTTTATTAATAAACGATATTGAAAATAAATCTCTCAAAGAAACTCTTAAACAGATAAACGGCGACTTAAAAAAAGGTGCCGACAGCGAAGCCACGTTTTTACGCTATCAATCGATATTCGGAAAATTTACGGCATATATGCTCGGCTTAGCGGCTAAAAGCGGGAATATGGCTGATATATATAGAGCGACGGCTAAATTTTTGGAACGCAGATTGGAATTCAAGAAAAATTTACGAAGTGCGCTGATTACGCCGATGGTAACACTTTTTGTATTGTTTCTTGCGGTTTTGTTTTACGTAGCTTATATCTTTCCCGAAACCGCAAAGCTGTTCCTTAAATTCGGTATAAAATTACCGCATATGACGGCAGCCACACTGCAGTTAAGTAATTTTTTAATGAACAATGCCGTTGCAATTACATTGGTGATTTTTGTTCCGTTAATTTTTTTATGGAGATTTATTGCCACCAAAAAGGGCAGATTGATTTTTGACAAGTGGATATTTAAGGTCCCGATGATCGGCTCGCTTATTCATAAAACAACAATAGAGGTTTTCTGCAGGGTATTTTACACGTTATACAGCGGTTCGGCGGAAAGTATTGAGCCTATTAGAATTGCCGCTGAAGCATCGGGAAATTCCTACTTTGAATATCAGATAAAAAATGTTGCAATTCCATTGATGATTAAAAAAGGAATAGGTGTTACCGAGGCTTTCGAGGCATCGGGTGTATTTACCGCTACGGCGCTGTCCCGCTTTCATTCCGGTGAAGAAACCGGTACAATTAAAAATACTGCTCTTCAACTGGCAAATTATTACGAAAGCGAAACGGTTTATCGTCTTAAAAATCTTATTGAAATGGTACAAGTGGTAATTGCAATGGTAATTATGATTGTAATGATTGCATTAACATTGGTTTCTGCAGAAACAGCAACAATCAGCCCTAAATCGCCATTTATGCATTAAGTAAAAAGGACAAGAATAATGTTGGAAACAGAGTTGGAAATAGAGTTGGAAATAAGAGATAAAATCGGTTATCTGCTCCTGAAAAAAGGAATTATAGATGCCGATATACTTGAAAAAGCATTAGTGATAAAGGGGAATGAAAAATATAAATTAAAAAGGAATCTCGCTCAGATTCTCGTAGATGATTTTAATTTTGATCATAATACGATTTTTAAAGAAGTTGCAATACTTTATGCATTCAAAGAAATTGATATAAAAATTGATACCCTGCCTAATTCCCGGTTGGAAGAACTTAAAAAGATGTTCGATTCCTATCCTGATGATACTAAAGACTTGTTATTGAAGCATAGTGTAATTCCATATAAATATGACGATAAAATAAAAGATAAGTTAATACTTGCCGCAGTTGACCCTACCGATCGTTCACTAACAAAAATTGCTTATCAATTAAATGCAAAAAAATATGAAATAAATTATTTACATAAAAAAGATTATGAAAAACTAATACAGTTTCTTGCTCCGCCGGAAAATGAATTTCTAAAAATGCTGGAAGATGTAGATGAAGAAATTACATTAGAACAAGAAGGAACCTCTTTAGATGAAGAAGAACTGGATTCCGAAATAAACAAAAGCGCATTAATCAACTTGATAGAAGCGGCGCTGGTAGAAGGAGTAAGAAAAGGGGCAAGTGATATTCATATTGTTCCCAAAAGCAACAGCAAAACGGAAATACTTTTTAGAATTGATGGAAAGCTGATGCTTTGGCATACACAGGAAAACACAATGCCCGAAGCTATTATGGCTGTTGTTAAAGATAGATCGAGAGGTATGGACAGGTTCGAAAGGGAAAGGGCGCAGGACGGTTTTATACAAAGGGAAATTGATAATCATTTAATCAGATATAGAGTTTCGGTGCTTCCGCTGGTCGGTATGGAAATTAAAAATAAATTTGAAACCGTTGTGCTTCGTATTCTCGACGATAGAAAAGTCATAAGAGATTTAGAGAAATTAGGTCTTACAGGTTATGCGAAAAGTGCTTTCGAAAAGGCTATTCATCAGCCTCAGGGTATGGTGATTTTAACGGGTCCGACAGGAAGCGGTAAAAGTACAACATTAGTTGCCGCTTTGTATCAAGTAATTGATTCGACAAAAAATGTTTTAACGGTTGAAGATCCGGTTGAGTATGTAATTGAAGGTGCCCGGCAGTTAAAAATAGGATATAAGATGAATTTTGAGCAGGCAATCCGCTCAATACTTCGCCACGATCCCGATATTGTGCTTGTCGGGGAGATGCGTGATAAAATTACCGCCGATACCGCTATAAAACTTGCCAACACCGGACACTTAACATTTACAACCCTGCATACTAATGATGCTCCAAGTGCGGTTGCACGTTTATATAAAATGGGTGTTGAGCCTTTTCTTATTGCGTATGCAATAAATATTGTTGTTGCACAAAGACTTATTAGGAAGCTGTGCAGCAGCTGTAAAAGGCGCGTAACAAATTTAGATGAAAAATTATTGGATGCGGCAGGCTTGGATATTCAAGAATGGCGGAATGCTGAAATTTACGAACCCGTAGGCTGTCCGAAATGTAATAATACCGGATATAAAGGCAGAATGGCAATACACGAAGCACTTTATTTTACAAAAAAAATCAGAGAAATAATCGTAAAATCCGGCTCGGAAGTTGATGAAGAAGCTGTTAGAAAACAAGCCGGATTAGATGGAACATTTAATTTGAGGAAATCGGGACTTGAAAAGGTGAAACTCGGTTTAAGCTCTATTCAAGAAGTATTAGCCGTAACTACAGAATTATAAGCGGAATGAATAAGCTTTAAAACGTGTTAAAATAAACGATAATGAATTGTAATAATATTTAAATAAAGAGAAAAATCGATGTACTTAAAAGCAAAAGAGATACTTTCCGAAAATGCACGCAAAATTCTGCCTTCCGCTATGGGAATGGAAAGAGTAAATTATATTGTGGAAAATATCGACGGCATCCAAACAGACGAAAAACTACTTTTGCTTAAAATGTTTAATGAAATGCTGCAATTGATGATGACAAAAGAGGCATCGGATATTGAATTGGGCGGGCATGGCAACGATGGTTATATCTGGTTCAGAATTTACGGCAAAAAATCCCGGGTTGAGGAATTATCTCAGTTGACCAATGATGAAGCATCGGTTTTAATAGTTTCTCTGCTGAACTTGAATCAGCGCAAACTTTTGCTTACCAACCGTAATTTGGATTTTAGTTATTCTTTTAAAGATGAAACCCGGGAAAAAGAATTCCGTTTCCGCGCCGATGCATATTTTGAACTTGATTCGTTAGCATTGAATATGCGTGCAATTAAAGCAGCCGTTAGACCTTTGGATTCATTGAAGTTTCATCCTATTGCCGTAAAGATGATGAGTCATAGTTATATAAAATTCGGTTTATCATTAGTTACAGGTATAACAGGTTCGGGGAAGTCTTCCACACTCGATTCAATTATAGATTACCATAATAAATTTGATCCGGCGCATATTGTGATAATTGCATCTCCAATTGAATATGTGCATAAATCAAATACTTGTTTAATCAGACACAGGGAAGTTGGAAGGGATGTGCTTTCATTTAAAGAAGGAGTTATACAAGCGCTGCGCCAAGACCCCGATATAATTGTTATTGGTGAAATGAGAGACCCCGCAACTATTATGGCGGCTCTTGAAGTTACCGATACCGGTCATAAAGTGTTTTCTACATTGCATACGTCTTCGGCGGTAGAATCGATAGATAGAATTATTGCCGAAATAAACCCCGCCGAACAAGAGCGGGTACGAAATAGATTAGCCGATGTGCTTGTTACAATTGTTTCGCAAAAATTAGTACCGACTATCGACGGTAAAATGATACTCGCCAAAGAAGTATTGGTAGTTACACCGAGCATTAAAGCGGCAATAAAAAATAATAATACCGGTGAAATTTATATGATGATAAATCAAGGTGCTCCTCAAGGGATGATTACGATGGAGCAAGACCTGTTAAATCTTTTTAAGATGAGAAAAATTAAACGGGAAACTGTTGTATCGTATGCAAATAATAAAACGAGAATTTTACAATTACTTAAAGGTATTTAAGTTATGAAGCCTCTTGTATGTGTTTATTGTGAAGGGAATGATATTAGAATTGCAGTGGTGTCAAAACAAAAGGAAGAAATTAAAGTAGAACGTTTGATTACTGCAGATCTATTACAAGACAGTCAAAGCACCGTTGAAATTAATAATATCGGAATGAACGATCTAACTGAGGATATTGCTTTAGATGACTTGGGTGAGTCTTTGAACAATAACGATGCATCTTCTTCAAACAGCATAGGAGACGTTGCAAATTCTTTAAGCGATTTTAAACTTAAAAAAGCGGATTTTGTGCCCGTTCTAAGTGAACCGGCAATAAATTATCATTTTTATGAAAGCAGTCCGGATAAAGATAAAAATAAATTATTGGATGTTTTAATTGAAGATATTCACAAATCCAAGAATATAATTGTTAAAAAAGATTCTATCGATTATATAGAGCTGAATGGAGACTTGGTATTGGCGGCGTTTGTTGAGGGAAATTTACAATGTGTTAGTTTAATCGATTCTTTAGCGCAATTCGACAAAAAGAGATTTTATAAAATATCTGCAATTAAAAGTGCCGAAATATCTTTATCACATTATGTTTCTCAAAACACAAAATTATACGCAGAAGATTTTTCTTTAATTGTTTATACCGGAAGTGAATCGAGTAAGCTGATTTTTTTAGAAGGTGAAAAAATTAAGCATATTGGTTCTGCATTAGATATCGGTACGCAAAATTTATCGACTTATGATGTTTATTTTTCAAAAATTTTACTCGAAATGGAAAACGGAGGTATACCGCGGTTAAATAATGTTATTCTCTGCGGTCAAGATGTTTCGGAAAAATTTACATTATCTTTTTATGCTTCGTTTCCCGAAGCAAACGTGTCGGTTTTGAATTTTGCTCCATTTAATTTGGACGATTTGGATGAAGAAAGTAAAGAGAAAATCAATCTTTTTACCATACCGTTAGCTGCTGCACTTGAAAAACTTAAATATGAAAATAAAGAATATTCCGGAATAAACATTCTTCCTAAATATATATTGGAAAGACAAAAATTTCTTCAATTCGGCTGGCATAGTTTTGCCATGCTTCCAATTTTATTTGGTGTTACTCTTTATTTTACACTTGCCGTACTTAATAATTATCAGCAAATAAATAACCTTAACACGCAAATAAACAGGTTAACATTATTACGACAAAAAAATACGGCTATAACGCAGCAAATAAATCCTCTTGTACAACGGGTAAATAATTTCGGTAAAACTCAAGCTATTTTAGATTCCGTTACGGTTAATACCGGCTTGTGGAGTAATACCATAGAAGATTTATCAGGCTTTATCGAAAGGCGCAGAACACTATGGATAAAAAGTATAGCATCAGTTAACAACGGTTTGGAAATTGACGGCTTTTCACTTTCACGAATTGCACTTACTCAATTAGCCGATTCACACAAACATTCTATTCTTCGTAATATTTTATATAATTCCTTACGGGATAGAACCGTATATACATATAAACTAAATTTTATGTTGGATAACAAGTTATCGCATAACAAGACGGAAAAGAGAAAATGAATCGTAAAACCAAGAACACATTATTGCTTATTGTAATATTAATATTCATAGGAATTGGCGGCGGCTTTTTCAGTTTTATTCATCAGAAAGGTGAAATAAACGGGAAGTCAAAAATATTAAAAAACTTAAAAGCTCACAAGTTTGATACTGCTACCCTAAAATCTGAATTAGCCTCTCTGATAAAGAAAGCCGGTCGTTTAGATTCAATATTAGCACTAAGAAAATATAATATTCCCAAAAATATATCCATGACAAAGTTTTATAATTTTGTAACTTGGATCAGCACTCATTTTTCTTATCATTCGCGTATAAACATGTTCTTTAACAAAACAGTAACAGGTAAAAACCTGAATTATTATACATATACGATCAAAGGTGAAGCCACATTTCGAAATATTTATAAACTGATATTTGCAATAGAACAAAGTAGGGATCTTAAAAAAATAACTTCTATTAAATTAAATAATTTTGTTAAAGTAGATCAAAAAAGTGGAATTCCTCATTATCTTGTTTCGTTTTTATTAAATGTAAAAGTCTATTTTGTAAATAATAATAGATTTGCTTCGGTGAAATTTCATGAAAACAGACTCACTCCCAATAATATTTACAATATTTTTTATCCTTTAATCAGGGAAAAAATCCCGCCTAATGTAGATAGTTTATTAGATATTCAAAATGCCCAACTGCTGGCTCTTATTCCTGATGGAGCATATATAGCAGATGCAAAAGGCGATACTTATTTATTAGGAGAGGGTGATGATGTTTATTTGGGATATTTGACCAAAATTGATTATCAAAAAAATGAAGTCCGCTTTATAATTAACAAAGGCGGAATTATTGAAAAAATAGTATTAAAACTTAAATAAGAAAATAAAGAGAGTTAACAAAATGAAAACTTTTTTAACATACTTGTTCTTTTTGCTTTTTACAATATCGTTGTTTGCCCAAAAAATACTCAAAAACGAATTAAAAAGTTATAGGAATCCGGCCGAATTAGTTACATTATCGTCGGAAATTCCTTTCAACAAAGCTATAGATGTACTTAGCCGCATAAGTGAAAAAGAGCTTGGCAAAAAGATTGTTCTAAATGCAAATATCAAAGCTCCAATCGGATTAAAAATTAATAATATGTATTTCTTAAAAGCTTTGGATATAATTGTGAAGTTTCACAATCTTAAGTATACCGAAAAGAAAGATGTTATTGTTGTGGAAGAGAGAAACGAACCGTACAAAAAGTTATCGCCGAAAATTTATGCACCGATTAGTGAAAGGGAAGTTAAAATTTCGGCAATTTTCTTTGAAGCGAATATCACAAAAATGAAAGAGAGAGGCTTAAATTGGGATTGGCTGCTTTCGAGCAGCGGGTTAAAAATAGGAGGTAAATTTAATTCTTTTATTCCAGGACAGCAAAACAGCTCTTCGGGAACAAGCGGTAATACTAAACAGCAGTCTTTGGATTTTAATTTAAATTCTCAAACAGTCTTTAATATCGGTAAAATTGCAGGTAATGCTTCTGCGGTATTTAAATTTTTCGAGGACGAAAATTTAGGAACCGTAATTGCAAAACCGTCTATTACCGTTCGTGATAGAACCAAAGGAAGAATACAGATCGGTTCCGATATTTCAATAAAACAACGGGATTTTTCGGGTAATCTTATCGATAAGTTTTTTTCTACGGGAACAATAATTAATGTTACACCTTACATTTATACCCAAGACGGAATCAATTATATTCTACTTAAACTTAATGTTGAAAAAAGCAGTATTGGCGTTATGTCGGTATTAACTACCGAAATTAAAAAAACACAGGCGCAAACCGAAGTTTTGATGCTCAATGGTGAAGAAACCGTTATCGGCGGATTATATGTTAATGAAGTAACTAGTACAAGGCGCGGAATTCCAATATTAAAAGATCTTCCTTGGTGGGTATTCGGAATTCGCTATCTTACAGGATATACACAAAAGCAGGTTGTTAAAAAAGAAATTGTAATTTCAATTCGTGTTAATATTTTACCTACTTTGAAAAGTAGAATGAAATTGGAAGACAAAGAAAATTTGATACGGAAAAGAATATTGGAAGATCAAAAAGATGTTAATAGATTAATGAAAAATCATACTTTTAACAAAGGCAATAATTGATGGATAATATTTTAATTGTTGATGATGATAAAAACCTATGTTTGCTCCTCTCCGAAGAGCTTCAGGCAATAGGATATAACGCCGATTACGCTACAAGCGCCGAGGATGCTTTCGATTATTTGGAATCGGGAAAAATTATTAATTTAATTTTATTGGATCTTAAAATGCCTGAAAAAGACGGATTTTATGTGCTTAAAAAATTAAAAAATGAAAATTATAATATTGCCGTAATTGTACTAACCGCTTATGCGGATGTAAAAAGTGCTATTGAATCTGCACGGCTCGGTGCCTGCGATTTTATTAGTAAGCCTTACGATTTGGATGATTTAATTATAACAATTAGGAACGTTTTGCAAAAAAATGCAGTATAAAAATTTATAATTGTAAATAAATTCAGGATTTAAAATGAAAAAGATTTTAGTCGTAGATGACCAGCCGGATAATGTGTTTATATTAAAAGAAAGATTACAACGTGAAAACTTTGAAGTTATAACTGCTTACGACGGTGAGGAGGGAATTAAAAAAACATTTGAAGAAATGCCCGATTTAATTCTTCTCGATGTTATGATGCCCGGAATGTCGGGTTTTGAAGTTTGCAGAAAATTAACACGAACCGAAGAAACTGAAAATATTCCGATAATAATGTTGACGGCTTTAATCGAATCATCCGATATGGAGGAAGGATTTAGTTCAGGTGCTTATGATTATGTAAAAAAACCTTTTAATAAAATAGAACTGATTGCCCGCATTAATTCGGCACTTCGTTTTTCCGAGGCAAATAAAGCACTTGTTGAATTGGAAAAAATCAGAACTTTTTCGGCAACGGTTGTAACTACAAATCACGAAATAAAACAGCCGCTTACTCTTATTAATTTATCTGTCGCCGCAATACGAAGAGAACTGAACAAAGATGTTATTTCTAAAAATATTTTAGAAAAAAGAGTCGATTTTATTGATGGAGCAACAAAGGAAATTATTAAAGTGCTGGAAAGACTTAATTCTGTAAAAAAACCGGTTCTAGTAGATTATGTGAATGATACAAAAATGATAGAATTAAAAGCTGAGGGATAATCTTTCATTTCACTGCTGCCACCGACCCACTCGGTGGCAGCATTACAAAACATCTCACCTATGAAAGCAATATTGTCAACAAGCAAACAAATCTGGATAGTGCCGTTTTTTGGTTTATTCTTTTACGCTTAAAAGTGACGGCAATTACCGTTGCCTTTAGGCAACAGACTGGAGTTTAAACGTTTTTAGTACCTTACCAGCAATATTCGTGTATTAATTGGCAGAAAATATTGATTCGTAATTTGTTTAATATTTTCAATGGTTGTATGATTGCATGATAAAAATTAATTTTTGTAAATTCTTCGAACAAACAATCATACGTTCATACTTAAAAATTTATTTGTATGGTTTTTAAGAAGTTTCACTATAAATCTCTTTTTTGGTTCTGGCTTGTCCAGGTTAGGGTATCTCACATTATCGAGAGGTATGTAAGTTACTATTTAGAGTCTGTCTCTAAAGTAAAAGTTTTTTAGAATAAAAGAAACAGTAGTCAATTAAAAGATATAAATAAATACTAAAAACTCACACTAAATTTCACTTTCAAGCGAATAACTTTTACCTTTAGCATAAAAAGCTGCAAAGCAGCTTGTTTTAGCCCCTTCTCTTTTTAAGAGAAGGCGGGGGATGAGTTTTGATTTAGCTCTCTCATTATTCTTTTAATTGTTGAATTATTATAATGTTCTCCTTTGGGGACTTTAGAGACAGACACTATTTAGCACTGACATACTGTATAATTTTGTTATGTTTCCTTAAACAAAAAGGGGGAATAATAATGAGTAACGATTTAAACAAAGAAATTCGGAATTTTGAATTAGAAAAGAAACATAACAACTGCGAACCTGTCCCGGCGTAGTTTATAA
>CAZXJG010000098.1:0-11801 GCA_964640985.1 uncultured Melioribacteraceae bacterium
GAAAAAGAGATTTTAAGACCAAGGCAAATTGCAATTTATATAGTTAGAAAATTATAAATCATTCGTTTTGTTATTTCCAAATAAAAAGACATTTCTTGTTTATTCATAATAAAAATTATATTTTTATTTATAAATAATTGAGGGTTTAATTTGCAGTTATTATCTATTATATACGACAGTCTATTAATTTTTGCAATAGCGGCCGTAGTGGTTATTATTGTTTCATACATTTCGTATAAAATTAGAAGCAAACGAAAGGGTGAAAAAAAACCTTATCAAAAAGATTTGGATAAGTTAAAAACTCAAAAACAAAAACCGATAGTAAAAAGTGAAATAAAAATACTTAAAAATTCAGCTTCAATTGTTAAGAAAAAACAAATTGTACCAACACATCATACGCATCATAAACCAACAAAGGCAAAACATCACACAGCTAAAAAAGAGAAAAAGGAAGCGATACCACCGCCCAATGAAAGAATTAAAGTTATTAAACAATTAAGCAACAATATCAAAAGCAAAGAGAAGAAAGTTATTCCCAAATTAAAGCGGAAAAATATGCGATCGTTAAATGGTGATATTTTAAAAAAATATAGCGATAGCTCGGATGACGATTTATTTACTTTAAAAGTAGATGAAGATGAAGAAGATTAATTTTAACTGCTATCTAAAAATTTTAATAAGACGTAAAACATTTGTGTAAACTGTAATATATCTCAGCAAACGTTTTATAATTTAACTAAGCAAAAGACCTTCACCTAACAATTACACAGAAAAATTTTTATTTTTTCGGAAGTCTTTCCAAATAAGAACTGTTGCTCAAAATGGCAAAAGTTTCGGTTCCCTGTAATTCCGGAATGGTAATTCTATCCATATAACTCATAGCGGAACGCAATCCATCGGAAATAGAATCTATTACGTCTTTGACGTGCCCTTTATAAGGGATCATGGTCTCTTCGCCTTCTATAAATTCATTTTTCATTTTAACACCAAAAGAAGCCGAACCGCGATATTTTTTCCATAATTGGTCGTTGTATTTAATTACTTCGCCAGGTGCTTCACGAGTTCCGGCGAGCATTCTTCCCAGCATTACAACATCTGCCCCTAGTGCCATTGCCTTTACAACATCGCCCGGATGTTTGATGCCTCCGTCGGCAATTAATTCTATATCCAAATTCTCTTTTTCTTTTGCAAAATAGACATCTAAAAGTGAAGAAACTTGCCCGATGCCTATCCCTGTTTGGATTGAAGTAGTACAAACACTTCCACCGCCAATGCCTATCCGTACAGCATCTGCACCGGCATCTACCAGTTGTTTTAAGGTTGCACCGTGCGCTATGTTACCGACTATTATTTTAACATTATATTTACTTTTGATTTGTTCACATTTTTTCAATACTGTTCTGTTATTGGCATTTGCGGTATCAATGCAGATAATTAAATTTCGTTCGGATAATTTTTGAATTAAATTTTCAGGAGCATTAAGTCCAATTGCAACGGATACTACACCGTCAAAATTGTTATTGCCGTTGGTAAGTTTTTCTAATGAAGAATCAAATCTATTTAGTATTCCCATACATCCTAAATTTGTGAGTTCCTTAGCCATCTCTAAACCTGTTACTGTATCCATTGGGCTGGATACTACCGGTAAACTAAGCTTTTTGTTTAAAAACGTAGTATTTGTGGTTGCCTCGGTTCTACTTTTAATTTTAGAAACTTCTGTTGGGACAAGACTAATATCATCGTAAGTTAAAGATAAGCTGTAATTATTAAGTTCGTTTTTGTTATAGATTTTCATTTATTATCTCCTGAATCTTCATATAATTTTATAAAAGTAAAAACAACAAGTATGAATTTTAGTTAATAATAGTCCATTTTTCAAGAAAATAAATAAGTAAAAATTTTGCAGTTCGTTTTGTTTCCGGAAAAGCGATGCTGAATAATTGCATCATGTCGAAAATTATTTTTTAATTTTACTTACAGTACAAAGCAGAACAATTCCGGAGTTATTCTTCCGAAAGGTTTTTCAAGCGTTCGGGAAACACCGGATTATTTAAAAGGAATACCTATGGTATTGTCAGCTAAATCCTTGTTTTTCGCCCTAGGCATAGCTATGCCATATGCCTGTCCAGTGTAATTTTTTTATTACACAGGGTTAAGAAATATTGAAAGAAAATTTATATAAACATTAATAGAATGATTGTATGGCTGTATGACTGTATGGAAGAAGGAATTTTTATGCTTTTCAATCAATCATAGCGGGGTAAACCGCAAATCGAGAAATTATGTTACTCTCTGCCAACATGCAGAAATTAATGCATTATTTAAATTTCTAATTAACCCCGTTAGATACATTTTTCTGACAAATAATAAGAACTTATTATGATTATCTAATGGGGTTAACCTAATTATTCTAATTTCTAATCAAAAAACAATCCACAATAACCAATAAAACAAAGAATTTATTGAAGTTTCCTGTGCGTGCAGTTCTTGATTGTTTATTTTGGACATTGTTCATTTTTTAGGTAATTAGATCAATTAGAAATTAGGTTAACTCTGTTAGATACATTATTTTAACAAATGATAAAAACTTATTATGATATCTAACGGGGTCAATTTTATCTTAAGAACTGTGGAATATTATTTCACTTTAATTAATTTCTTGACAAAAAAACAAAAATATTATTGGGAATACTATACTTTTTAAATTTCCGGGATAAGTGAATGTTTATAGAATCCTTCCTTTTTTTTGTGTGGTTTACGGCGCTATGGTATCTCTTCCCGATTCATGAATCTTTTATAACGTTCTGTTTTGTAATGGTTATCGGCATACCCGATATACCGGCATAGAAAACTATAATTTCTACCGGTTTATTGCTTTCATTTTTTCCATAATGCCGCTTATTCACAACCTCTACAATTGAATCTCCAGCTTTTAGATGTAATGTCTTATTATCTTCTGTTACTACGGTTAGTTCTCCTTTTAATAATATACCCGCATTTATCACCGGATGTTTATGTAGCGGTAATTGTGCCCCAGGAGGAATTTTGATTCTTAGAATTGTAATTTCCGGTTTGCCTTTTGGGTAGTTTGGTAGAGATATTCCGTCCCAACTTGAACTTGTTTTCGTTAATATATCAACTTTGACGGTATTTGCATCATGAGCCAAAACACTACTTGATAGCAGTGATGACAAACGTGATCCGTGAGATAATTTTTCCATTTTTTTATCCTTTTTACATAACAATGTTGCTGCTAACCGGCAGCCTAAAACAGGAATGCCTATTTGTCGCACTTTTTAGTGAAACTAAAATATCAAATTTTTGCACTAACCCAAAACTACGAAAATATCTGTTCACAGAAGCGAAGCGCAGAACGGCAGCTATAAATAGTAAATATGCAGAACGTCTTGTTATCCCTTTTTTATTTTCATTATATTTTCTACAAAAAGAAATATAAACCTAGCCCAATAAAAAAAGCAATATATCCTAGTGCCATAAACTTGATTGTAAACGATGCCGTATTATTTGTAGATTCATGCTTTATATAAAGCCTGTAGGCTATAAGATTTGCAAGTGAACCCACGAGACTGCCAAAACCACCGACATTTGAACCCCAAAGAAGTGCCTTCCATTGAGCTGTGAGTTTGGCAAATAGCAGTGTTGCCGGAACATTGCTGATAATCTGACTCACCAGGGCGGAAAATATGAAGATATGTTCTGAATGTTCTATACTATATAAAAATATGCTCTTTATGTTGTCTGCTAAACCGAAAAAACAAATAAAAGTCAGTAGCAGAATGTAATCTATTTTCAGACTTTCCCGGTCAAAAACAGCGGCATAAATGATAACCAGTACTCCAATAAAAACAGGAAGGATGTGAAGTATAGTGAGTATAAGAAAAAGCAGCAATGCACCATAGATGAATGCGGTATATTTAATTTTTATGGTTTTCAGGTGAGACTCTTTGTTATTTGATGTTCTTATCAAAAGCGACGTTACGATGAGAATGATAAAAAACGCAGCAGAAAACGGCGCAATGCTTAATATAAATGTTTCAGGCCGAATCCCATAAAACCAATAGATAAATAAATTTTGCGGATTGCCGAAAGGTGTTAGTGCAGAACCCGCATTTGCAGCTAATGCCTCAAGAATAACGAGAATATCTTTCCGGTTTGTATTGAGTAATAAAGTTAATGGAACTATAACAATTAAAGCTATATCATTTGTTACCAGCATTGACAGCAGAAAAGTAGCAACGACCAGTTTTAATGAAATAAATTTGCCCTTTTCAAGGAATTGAGACAGCCGCCGTATCAAACCACTATGCTCAAGTCCTTTTACGGTAATGAACAGGACAGCGAGGATAAAAATAACCTGAATTTCTTCTACTGAAAAGGAGGGGATGTGTTGGAGATAAATTGATGTAACGATAAGCCCGACAGCAGATATAAAAAGCAACCACTCTTTTAATATGAGATCTAAAAATAGTCGCTGGGTTTTCAAATATTTCTCCTGCAAATAATTTATAGAGCTAACGTTTGAGTTCACCTGCATTTTAGCGCACAGCGGGTAAATGACAGGTGTAATATATTATGTTTTATTCATTTTGTATTTCATGTAAACATGCATGAGCCGTTATTCATACGCAATGTCGGCAATATTTTCAAATATAAATATTTTCAATAGGGATTGGCAATAAATCTCCACAAATCATTGCATTTATCAGACAAAAGCTCTTGAGTTTATGTAAGTCATTTATTTTTATTATATCTTCTTTGATTTTTCCTTCTTTCAGTAATTTATCTCTGCAAGTTCCTTTTAATAAAGGTGTTGCAGGTGTTACCCATTCATTGCCGTTATAAAAAACTATATTGGAAATTGATGTGTCGGTGATAAATTCGTTTTTTACAATCAAAATGTCATCGCAATCTCCTTTTTGTTTCAATAACTTATTTATTTGAGAACGGTCTGTAAACTTTAATGAATAGCAAATTTTGTTATTTTCAATCACTTTTAAGGTGTTAATTTTGCGTGGCTTATAATAGGAAAATTCAAGTTTGTAATCATCGTTGTTGTATAAAAAACGAAGTTTAACTAAACCTTTGGAAAATTCTTCAGGAATAGTAATAACATTTTGTAATAAAGAAAACGGTTTCTTTTTAAAATATACTTCAAATGAATATTTTAAGCGTCTTTGATGATATAGTAAATTATAAATTTTTCCGTTCAAAACTTTTATTGTTTCAACTAATGGGAACATATACTTTATTTATCATCTCGGTATATTCATAAATTGGATTACTGTTTGAGGTAATACCTCCACCACTGCGAAATTGCAAGCTTTTCTGAGTTTTCTCTATAAAACGGATATTCACTGCACTGTCAATATTTTCCCCATCAAAAATACCAAAAATTCCAGTAAAATATTCTCTGCCGATTTTTTCCGCTTGTTTAATTATTTCTACTGTTTTTTGTTTTGGTGCTCCACTTATTGAGCCTGCGGGAAGAAGTCTATCTAAAATTTCACCGATATTATTTTGCCAGTTTGTTGGAAGCTCTCCTCTAATTTCGGAACTGACCTGTAGTAAATTTTTCCTATTTGTATGGATTTCTGTAATGAATCTAAATCTTGTAACGGAAATATTTTTTGAAACGATAGCGAGGTCATTTCTTATTAAATCTATAATTGTGTTATGTTCCCATTCTTCTTTTTTGTTTTCCAAAATCAGCTTCGCTGCATTAGGTAAACCGGCATCAATTGTTCCTTTCATCGGATAAGAAAAAATGTAATTATCTTTTGTTTTAACAAAACATTCCGGTGAAAACACAATAAATTGGTCTTTGAAATAAAGTTTATAAGGTGCATGGGCAAGATAAAAAAGTTCCAGCAAAGAATAATTGGTTTTAATTATTGTAGGGAATGTAAGATTTAATAAATAAGTATTCCCCGCCGAGATATTCTTCATAACTAAATCAAACGCTTTCAGGTATTCCTCATAGCCGATTGGAAAAATATCTAACTTGGGTAGTTCATTAGCAAAGACTTTATCCTTATAATTTTTTGTGTTTATAATCTGATATAAAACAGTGTGCTTAGCTGCTTCCTTAAAAGTATATAGGAAAGGTTTATTTAGTTCAAAATCAATTAAAAATAAAAAAGGTGTATGTCTTACTCCGTAGAAATTTGCTTTTTCTATAAATTCTTGTAAAATCATATTAAATCAACAAAGTTTTTAAGCATCTTAAAACCGTATTGTGTTATATAAGATTCGGGGTGAAACTGAATTCCAAAAACAGAAAATTTCTTAGAAGCAATTGACATTATAATGTTATTTTCAGAAATCGCCGTAATTTCTAATTCATCAGGGAAATCGTTAAAATCGATAGCCCACGAATGATATAATCCGACCTTAAAGGATTCCGGCATATTTTTAAATATCGGGGATTGTTTGATTATTTTGATTTGGCATGCTTGCCCATGAACGACGGGGAAAATATTAATAAATTTAGCAGCGAAAAAATCGCCTATTGCTTGATGCCCTAAGCAAATACCTAAAATGTATTTGGAAGTATAATATTTGTCGAGCACATCAGAAATAATAGGGAAATCATTTGGAAGCCCTGGTCCCGGAGAAATAATTATTTTATTTCGTTTATTTTGATCTCGTTTGTTCTTACGACTTTAAGATCAATATTTTCAATCCTTCTCACATAATCTACTATATTGTAAGTGAATGAATCGTTATTATCAAGTAGTAATATTTTTGTATTCTTCATTTAAATTTAATTGTTTTGGCTATGCCAAATTCTGATTATTTCATCAGGGATTGGGTATAGGTGCTGTTATGCGCCGGTTCTAATTTTATCAGATTGTTAATTATCCTTCTGTTAATTCAAGATTTATTCGCGCATTAGCGGCAAAAGGAATAAGCCGCGAATTCACGAATGTTTTAAAATTTCTATTTTAGTTTTTACTCTTGTACGGTTTAGTTATGCGTAGTACGGGCTTAACTTTCAAATCGTTACAATATGCAAAAATATTCATTTACTTTTAAATTATCACCAAAACCCTTATTGGGTATAAATTTTGTTACCGGCCGGCATTTTTTCTCTATTCATGCTGTGTTGTAAATTCAATATCTCTTCCTTCTTCTCTTTCCTTCTTCACCAATTCTTGTAAGTCTTCCGGGATTGAGTTTAATGGGACAATAAATCCATCTACCATAACCATGTTGTTAAGAGGATTGCTTTCTGTCATTTTTTGTGTTGAAAATTCAGGGCTAAAATACTGTATATCAAACATATCATTTATTTGCCTAGCTTTATTTGAAACAGTTGAGTTTTTTGTGCCAAAATATTCACTTATTTGTCCGGCTGTCATATAAGGTTCAAATGATTTGTCAAATAAGAAATTTATCGAACCTATTGCATATACAACTGCCGCCGCCCAAATTTCAATCTTTCCTCTTTGAAACGGCACATCCCTTTTCCGTCCTAATTTCTTTATCAGTTTTTCACAAAGCTGAAGGTAATCATCATCAAGTTTCAGGGAACAGAAAGTACCTGTTAATTCTAATAATTTCTTTTCACGTTTTTTTATTTCTTCTTTAGTCATAAGCCCTTCCTTTAGTGGATTTATTCATTTGTATTTCTAATTTTCATCCTTTTTTACACATAGTCTGCGGTTCACCGAAGCCGGAACGCTTTTAAGTTCTTACAAAAATACGAAAACTTTGCACTGACTACAAACTTTTTAAAAAACCACAATATCTACAGTCTCTAAAACAAACGGAAATGCGTTTTTAAATTATTTATTCTGCGATTAATAATTAAACTTCCATTGGTTTTAGATTCACTATCGGCTTTTATCCAAAATCCCGGATATTTTAATGCTGTTTTTACTCCAAAAATCAAAATAGCTTTTTTTATGTCTTTAAAAATGAATGCAGCTTGAGAGATGATGGACGTTAAAAATCAATTTACCTGCAGAAAATATAAATTAAACTTTTAATTATCAGTTGTTTCTTTGGAAGCTATTTTATTCATATTTTCCGCAATTGTAAAAAGGACTATCATTATTTCCAGTTCTACTCTTGCTATTATAATTAATACGAAAAAAATCAATGGCGCAATAATCAACAGCGTAATAATTCCCAGTACTATGGAATAGCCGAATCCGATGAAAATTAAAATCACCGCTATAATTGCCGATAGAACCATTGAAGCACCGTAAAGAAATTTGATTAATTTTGTAGTAATAAAAGAAGAAAATGAAAAGTCGAAAATGGAACCGATGAAGTTTTTCTGTCCGTTCATGATAAAACACTCCTTTTAAGATGTTGTTTGAAATCCGGTTTTTATTGCAATCCCCATATTTACAACTAAAAAATAAAAGTCGAAGCTTAACCTCGTGTAAGTGAAGGACTAATAATTAACAGGTGTAAAATGTAATCATTATGCTTTATACAACGGCAATGTTAAAGGCGGAACATTCATTCTTGCAGTTGCTTGATTTACAAATTCCCTTAAATAAGGCCAGGTATTTAAATGAAGACTAATCTCTTTATAAATTTCAAAAAAGTCTTCAGTGAACTCAAATTCACTTTCCAGTGTAACCACAAATGTTACTTCTATTTGAATATATCTTGATTTTGATAAAGGTTTTCTTGCGTCAACTTTATAAGTTTGGAATAAATCGACGATGTTGTTTTCCCGCTTTTTATAAGTGGCTGAGTCATCAATATTAATGGTTAATGCATTTGTAGCTTTAGCTTCATAATTATAATTTGTTTTACTTTTCTGAAGAGTTATATTTTTGAGGTCAATACCTTTTAAAATTTTAGAATATTCTTCAGGAGATATTTTTTTTGTCTTTGCCACTTTTATGCTGCCTCTTTATATTTAGTTACATATTTTAAACGGCTTTTAATTTGTGCAGAAATACGCTTATTATATTGGGAAACATCATAATGATGATGAATATCTTCATAACTTTTCAGCATACGTTCGAATTTACTGTTGTAAGAATCAATTACATTTTCAAATGAATGGGCTACAGCAGCGGAAGTTAAAAGAATGGGATGGCTATGCCATAGCCTCATAAAGCTACTAATTATGGGCTAAAAGCCCGGATAGTTGGGTGATTATCTAAACCCCGCCATAAATGTCGGGGTTATTGAAGTTCAAGTATGCGTAGCATAAGTTAGAATATAATTTTGCAAAACATATCCAAAAAGTAGAAAGTAGAAATATTTATTTTATCTCCCAATTCCATTGTTTTTTACCAAATAATTAGATTTTCAAATTTAAATTTTATAGCTTTTTTTAGTCTTGTCCTAAATCTGTCTTCCATCTTCTAACTTACGGTTTACGGCGATATGATTATAATATTTCAAAATTTATATGTTTATTTATTAAGCTGAAATGTTTATCAAGTGTGAATAAAATAATATTATTCTGGATTATATTATCCAAAATGATCAGATCAGGTATTTCTATCTCTTAGAATATCCAAATCTATGTCAAGATCTATTTTTCCTTTATAGTTCTTTAACGATTTAATTTTATTTTTTTGAATAATATTGTAAAGAGCCTTTTTGATTAATTCTGTTTTAGTGGGAGATTTTGTTATTCTCATTGCTTCTTTAATTAAATCTTCAGGTATATCAATTGTTGTTCTCATATTATTTCACCTTTTTTATCTATGCATAAAATAATAAAATTTATATGCATAATCAAGTTATTTTAGGCATATATTATGGAACGTTAACCTCCGTCCTCATCGACAATTGATAATACACCGATTTTTATCTTTTTTTACAGATAATGATCTGCGATTCACCGAAACCGGAATGTTTTTAAGTTCTTACAAAAATATGAAAACTTTCCGCTGACCACAAACTTTTTAAAAAACCACAATATCTACAGTCTCTAAAACAAACGGAAATGCGTTTTTAAAATTATTTATTCTGCAATTAATAATTAAATTCCCGTTGGCTTCAGATTTATTACATACTCTTATCCAAAATCCCGGATATTTTAATGTTGTTTTTACCCCAAAAACCAATTTTTATGTCTTTTAAAAAAATGCAGCTTGGAAGATGAAGAGCGTTAAAAATCAATTTACCTGCAGGAAGTATAAATTAAACTTTTAAATATCAGTTGTTTCTTTAGAAGCCATTTTATTTATATTTTCCGCAATCGTAAAAAGGGCTATCATTATTTCCAGCTCTACCCTTGCTATTATAATTAATACGAAAAAAATCAATGGTGCAATGATTAGCAGCGTAATAATTCCCAGTACTATGGAATAGCCGAATCCGATGAAAATTAAAATCACCGCTATAATCGCCGATAGAACCATTGAAGCACCGTAAAGAAATTTAATTAATTTTGTGGTAATAAAAGAAGAAAATGAAAAGTCGAAAATGGAACCGATGAAGCCTTTTTGTTCGTTCATGATAAAACACTCCTTTTAAAATGTTGTTTGAAATCCGCTTTTTATTGCAATCTCCATATTTACAACTAAAAAATAAAAGTCGAAGTTTAACCTCGTGTAAGTGAAGGACTAATAATATTATTTAACAAAACAAGGTTGCTCCATAATATTTAATCTACAAGTTAAATATTTTTTGCTTAGCCGGCGAGTACCACTTCTCGCCATTTTGTCTTTCAAGTAATATCAATTCCGTTTCAACAATCTAATGATATAAAAAAGGAGATGCCGATAAATCAACATCTCCCTTAACCCTCACTAACATATAACCGTTATGAACTTATTGCATTACACATTACAATAAGTATAATTAAAATATTAACGAAGTAATATCATTTTCTTAACCGATGTAAAGTTACTTGTTCCACTGTTTGCCGATAACCTGTAAAAATAAACACCGCTACTTAAATTTGAAGCATTAAAACTTATTTGGTAGTTGCCTGCATTTTGTTCTTTATTAATTAAACCGATAACCTTCTTACCAACTACATCGTAAACTTCTAATTGTACGAAAGATGCCTTAGGCAAGCTGTACTCTATTACTGTTGTAGGATTGAACGGATTTGGATAATTCTGTGAAAGAGAATATGTCTTAGGAATTTCATTAAAATCATTTACACCTGTGATTATCAACTTAACAAAATCCGGCTCCGACCATTCTCCGTTGCCGGCAATATTTGAACCTCGAACTCTCCAATAAAAATCACCGCCTAATTTAACAGAGGGCGTAAATAATGTATCTACAAGACTATCTTTGGTAAAGAAAGGATTATTAAAATCGGATTGATAGCTCAACTGCAATGTGTAAGTTTCGGCTAACGGATCACTATTCCACAAAAATTCAGGATGTGTCATAGTAGAATCATATTCCAATGAATCAACCGGTGAAATTAATGTAACAACGCCCGGTAAGTGTACAATGGTTGTGAACTTACTCCAAGATGTATAATTTCCCCAGCCGGCTTCGTTCTTTGCCCTTACTCGCCACCAATAATTTGTTGCGTTATCTAACCCACTTACTTGTTTTGCGGTATCTATTACTGTGGAATCTATTATCTCCGATGTACTCGTTGTATCTTTGCTTAACTCAAACCAATAGTTTCCTACTTTCGTTATTTCGTTTCCTTTCTTATTCCCTTCACTTTTCAACATTTCCGATTGAAGTTGATCTTCGGCTTTACTCCATCTAAATGTTAAACTTATCGGTATATTCACTGCATTATTACTTGGATATAGTATCGTTACCGTTGTCGGTTTTCCGAGTGTCTTAAAATTCCATACTTCACTCCATTGGCTTTCTCCACC
>CAZXJG010000099.1:0-11768 GCA_964640985.1 uncultured Melioribacteraceae bacterium
ATTCAACTTCATCAAATTCATTAAAGTGGGCATAACCGCATTTAATTTTTTGTCTTTCGCTTGTTCTCAATTCCTGACCGGAAGACTTTGTTTCTGCAACAAAGTAAACTGTTTTTTTATTCTTCTTAATCAAAGCCCAATCGGGATTATAATTACCGATTGGAGTTTTAATTTTAAACCAGAACGGTAATTTGAAATAAAATTCAATATCGTCTCTGCTTTCACATTCTTTTGCAAATTGATATTCAACATTAGAATCAAGTGGTAGCATATTTTCGTAAATTGTTTTTTTATCATTTGAGATTTTGAACGTCAGTTCATTAAGGAAAAAATCCGGTGGGTTTTCAAACAACCTCATTTCATATTCTTTTGAACCGATTTTTTCATATTTGATACCGTCAATCATTAATTCCGTTAAAGCATCTTTTATTGCAATAACGGTATTATCAAGAAAAAGCTGCGGATTAATTAATACTTCCCCAATTCTTCCTGTTTTCTTTAAAATTTCAAGAATAGTCGAACGCGTCAACTCGGTTCTTTCCTGTATGTAAAAAAGAACATCAGGTATTTGGAACACACCATCGAGCGAAGCTGCATACGAGGCTTTTGTTTCCATTACAATGCCGGAGTTATCAAATTCAAGAGCCGTTCTAATTGTTTTAATTATTGCTTTTCTAATAGATGGCATTTGATTAACAGCTTTTCCAGCTTTCTTAATCAATTCCTCGGTATCATATTCAACCCGATAAGTAGTTTGATATTTTATTCTATCCCAGATGTCTTTGAATTTATCATTAAGTTCAAAACCTTTCCGGTATTTTACAGTTGCTCTTTTTCGTTTGTTTTTGATTCTACCTTTGAAAGCAACACCACACTCTTCTTCAATTTCGGACTGTAATTGTTTTGCAAAATCTTCATAAGATTCATTGGCAACAACCGTCAACCGGTTTATGTTTTTGTTATGTATTCGAATTCCATCCTGATTAACCGAAAGCCTCAAACCTCTACCAATCTCCTGTCGCTTTTTTAATTCCGATTGAGTTTCGTTCAAAGTACATATTTGAAAAACATTTGGATTATCCCAACCTTCACGCAAAGCGGAATGACTGAAAATAAACTGTAACGGTTCGTTAATATCAAGAAGTTTTTCTTTGTTTTTCATTATCAGTTTAAAGGTATCATCGTCTGCTTGAGTGCTTCCCCTTGTATCTTTCCATTTCCCTTTTTTATCCGCTGAAAAATAACCGTTATGAACATCTTCCGCATCAAACGGAATCAAACTTTGGTACACAGATTTAGAGGATATTTCCTTGTATATTTCTTCAAACCATTTAGCGAATTTCCCTTTACCCGGATTACCGTCCGAATCATAATTACGGTAGTTGGCTACACGGTCAATAAAAAAAAGAGAGAGTACTTTTATACCTTTGTTTTTAAGCTTTCTTTCCTTCAAAAAGTGTTCCTCAATTGTTTTACGGATTTGAACTTTCATAATCTCATCTGTTAACCCGCCGAATGTGTCCCCCACGAAAAGAGTCTCACCGTTCGAAAGCTCAATTAAATTTTCGGAGATATCTATTCCATTTATAATGTATCCGGTTTTGTAAATCTCTCTTTTATCGGATAAGTCGTATAAATCATCGCCCACTTTTGCGGTAACGGATTTTCTTTTTACACCGTCGGAAGTATTTACATTTATTTTAATTTTAGCGGAAGTACGGGTTTTAGTCGATGTAACTTTTTCTAAGTGCAAATAAGCTTCATTAAAATCATTTTCCGTAACAATGGAATCGACTTCAATTTGTTTTACTAATCCCAAGTCATAAGCTTTTACCGGATCAAGACTGTAAACCATATTGTAACGGTTTGTATGGGTTGCAGAGTAACGCAGAGTGCAAAACGGATTCAAATTTTCAACCGCTTTCTTTCTTATCTCCGTTTCCATGTTTTGCGGTTCATCCACAATTACAATGGGAGATGTGATTTGAATAAATTCAATCGGTCTTTTGCCGGTCAATTTATCATTAGGCTTGTTTATTATATTTTCATCTTTGGCAAAGGAATCGATATTGATAACAAGAATTTGAATATTATTGTTGATTGCAAAATTTCTAAGATTGGAAACCCGTCTTGAGTTATACACATCAAAATTAACCGGAGTTTTATCGTAAAGATTTTGAAAATGGTCAAAGGTAATTTCAAGATTTTTTAACACACCTTCACGAATGGCAATTGAGGGAACAACAATAACGAATTTTTTAAAACCGTATTTTTTATTCAACTCGTAAATTGTGCGAAGATATACATAAGTTTTCCCGGTTCCGGTTTCCATTTCAATCGAAAAATTCATACCGTCCAATTTTTCGGAAATGGAAATATCATTTTTCTTTTGAATTTCCCGAATATTTTCGAGAATCTGTTCCTCACTTATTTCCAACAGGTTGCCGACACCGCCATCTTGGAATAAGTAATTTTCGGAACTTAATGAAAAGCTGAAATCACCCTGATTTAACGACTGACCTTCAAATATATTTACAATAGAATTTATTGCATCTATTTGAAATTGTTGGTTTGGGTCGAAGCGGAGTTTCAATTGTTTTTCTCTCCATATTTCATTTCCCGTTCTCTGATTATATTTTTCTCTTTATTTATCTGTTCCGCCAATTCTTCTTCAGTAGGAAGATAAAGTTGATATTTTGAAGCAAAAAGCTGTTTGCTCTCGTTTAGAACCGAATATTTAACAACTGTTTCGTTTTTATCCGAACAAAGAATTATTCCTAATATTCTCGGGAGAAACTATCGCAATGTTTTTTTCAACTTCTTTTTTCAACAAATCTTTCTTTTTACTCTTTAATAATCGCTCGTAATAAAAAGAATTTATCTGGCGTTCCAAAACTCTGGTGCTCCAGCCGTTATCCGCCGCCTCGTTCATATACCAGAGACGTGCTTTATCATTTTTGACTTTCAACAGCAATCTGTAATGCGTCCACGACAATTCCGTTCTAAGTTTCGCATCCAATTGGTGACGCAGTGCGTCACCAATTGGAAAAGACTTGTAAAATCTTCTCATATTTTTGAGGTTTGATATATCAAAACCCTTTCCAAATTCATTTGTAAGTTTAATGGACAATTCCTTCAACAAATATTTCCCGTATTCAGCTCGTGCTTTTCCTTGCTGCTCTTCCTCAACAATTATCTCGCCAATTTTCCAATAAGCATTAACCATTTCGAAATTCACATTCCGGATTACCCGTTTACGCGAATTTTCCAAAATATTGCGAATTGAATCGTAAATGTTTGCTATGTTTTTTTCTGTTCGAGAAGTCATTTTTTACTTAAATAATTTTAAACTCTATTCCTGCGTCCCTACCTGCAGCAGGTTTTATTTGTAATGCGGTATTGGTTTTTAATTGGTCGTTGTTATTAAATAGTCTGTTGAGTGTAATTACTTTTTATGGTTTTTTATCAATAACCGTTTTTACAATTCTATTTTTCATTTTTTATAAACTTAAAATAATTATCATCGCTATACAACAGATTCAGTAATGTAGTTACGTATTCGTTCTTTGTTGGAGACTAAAGACGAAAACTGTTTTTCTCCGATATCGCTAAATTTCGCTAAAACTCGCCTATTAATTGTTTCCTGATCTTCAAATATCGAAACAGAATGATATCTAATTCCCCAACGTTCAAACTGATACATTGAAATCATAACATCTTTACATTTGCTATCGTTTGGAATAGCAAAAAGATATATTGGTTTCTGCATACCATTAATACAGCAGTCCACAACGTACTTCTTTCCCTTATCAAATTCCGGATGAGTATAATCTAATGTTATTCTTTGGGGATCAACTGTTTCCGTAATAAAAGATCTAAAATCTTCATAAAATGTTGAGCGAACCTGCTCCTTACTGAGATATGATATATCTGTAATTTTTGTTAATGCTTGAATATAATTGTAAAAAGAGCTGCCAAAATTGTCTTCTTCAATTTGAAGCATAAGTTCACCTTCGCTTTCATTCAGTCCAAAGTTTTCAAGCGTAGTTGAAATTATTTTTTGACGAGTTCCCTTTTTTAAAACTGATGTATCCATGTCATAACTCATATGCATTAACGTATGAGCTTCGTCAGTGAACAACCAACGTGAACCTATTTTTTTTAATACTATAGAAAAATGATCACCGTCGTCAAAACAAAACGGAGTAAAAACCCTATAGCGATGAAGTCCTTCTTCAAAAAGAGAAATTTCAGAAGAGACTTTTTCTCTTAAATTATTTTCAATCTCTATTTGTGTATTATTCATAATCGTAACAATCTGTTTAATTCTTAAATAATTCGATTTGTGGATTTTGTAATATTTCAATATTGCAATCTTTTAATAAACATTTAAGTGCAGTTTGAATATCGGAATATCTGTCCGTAATCTCTGAATAACTTTCTTCTTTCCATCCTGCATCCTGATAACGCAATGTTTTTTTAGTACTTTATTTTCAGAAATTAGTTCTGCAATCTCATTATCGTAAAATAATAATTCATATCTACACCACCTTAAACTCAATCCCCGCATCCCTCATCTGCAATGCGGTATTGGTTTTTAATTGGTCGTTATTATTAAATAGCCTGTTGAGAGTAATTACTTTTTCATATTTTTTTTATAATCAATTTAATGATTTTATTTTTTGTTCTTTCTATAATATACGCATTTAAGTTTACAATAGAATTTATTGCATCAAGTTGAAATTGCTGATTTGGGTTGAATGGAGTTTTAAGTATCAACCTCTGGTCTCGGAATTTTAACTATAAATTGTTCTCCATCTATATCGTTAATAAATTCAATATTTGGTTCTTCCCTTAGTGCACGCGTTAAACCGGTACCAATACCACTAAAAGGCATTGTATGAAAACTAAATTTAATCAACTGTGGATTTCTAATAACAGGATTTCCAAATATGGCTTCTTCAACAGTTAAACTATTAGGTAATTTGCCTGGACTTATTATTTCTACTCTATTATCAAATATCATTATTCTTATTGGAGCATTTTTAAAATAATCTCTGTGTACAAGTGCATTCACTAATATTTCTACAAGAGCGTCTCTTGATATTTCGAGAATTCCGATAGTATTAAAGTCTTGCCCTTTTTGCATGTGGCGTAAATTCGATTCTAAAAATTTCATACCGTTTTCAAACAATTCCGGGATTGTTCCCTTTAGGTCTTCCGGTTTACTCCGATAATCTTTTCCTGAAATTGAATTCCCAAAAAAAGATACAGCTTTAATACAGAATCCAGGCTTTATATTTTGGGGTTCTTTTCCAAAGAATAATAATCCGGCTAAAGTCAATTTATCATTACGCAATACTTTTTTTACTTTTAAAGCTTGTTCAAAAGAAAGCCCCTTTTCTTCAATAGTAGTATAAAATTCTTTTTTAAAGTAATCTCGAAATAGTTCTTGATTAATATCTTCAATAGAAGTGTCATACACTTCTATTTCGTCAGCTAATAAATGGCTACCCTGTTGAAAAAGTCGAAGCATTTCTGCATTATCAGTAACTCTTCTTTTATCAGAACCTTGCTTAACCCAAACATCTCTATTTAAATCCTTGTAAGGTTTGTTTATACCTTCATCAACATAGACAATTAAAATTTTCTTTTCACCATTATAATCAACAGACACAACTTCTGTTTTTACATATATACCTGGAACGATATTATTGGTGGCATAATTTCCAATATCTTGACTATATTTTTGTATTTCTTCATAAGAGAGTCCAATTATTTCTCCGGTTTTATCTTTAATACCGAAAAGAATCATTCCTCCCATTGTATTAGAAAATGCGGACAACTCAGCCGCTATCGAGTCAGGATGCGGCATTGTCTCTTTAAATTGCACTTTACTGGTTTCGCCTGTATTGATTATATCAAGGAGTTCAATAGCATTCATTTCTTCATACTCCATAGTTCATAAATTCCTTTACGTTTATTAAATGCTTCTTCGCCACCTTCCATGATGGCAACAATTTGTTTTTGTGTTTTTGGATTGTCGATAGTTCCACCTTGTAATTCTATTTTATTTTTCAAATATTTACAAGATACAATCTTTTCACTATCACCGAGTACCGGAATATTTGCATTATGAGTTGCAAATATAAATTGCATGTTGCCTTTTAAAAATTTAATTGCTTTAATCACATCTTCATAGATAGTTTGGTTATCCAAATCGTCTTCCGGTTGATCGATAATTAAAACATCAGTTTCCTTTTGTGCAAGAAGAAACAGTATTAAAGCTGTAGCTCTTTGTCCGAGAGAATGGTCTTTAAGTGGTTTGTCATTATACTTTATAGTAAATCTGTCTTCTACCCTAAAGGTTATTAAATCGAAAATATTATCATTAAACCGTTTTTTGAATTCTGCCAACAAGCTCTCACTAATATTAAGTTTTGAATCCAGATTTTCTAAGTCTCTATAAATCTCAACAAAATCTTTATATGTAGATTGAATTGTCATATATGTTGCCACTCTAATTCCGCTGCCTTTAAATTTTTGCTGAAGTTTTTCTAAAAATTTATCTTTTCTTCCTTTGTATTCGACAGAAATTGAAAGAGAACTATCGTATTCATTTATTCTTTTTACTTCTTTCTCTAAAATATGATATTCTTCGTACCATAAATTATTCAGTTCGGAAATTTTATTATTTAAGGATGTCATATATTCAATTTTCTTTTTTTCCAACTTTTCAATTTCTATTAGCTTTAATTTGGAAGTTTCGACCTGACGGCTAAGTTTAAGAAAATTGTCCGGATTCAGATTAGGAATATCTATCTCACGCTTGATTTTAGCAAAATCTTCTTTTAAGCTTTCTTTCTTATCATTTAATTTTTTAAAAATATCATTAAATGTAACTGCATATTTATCTATATTTGATTTTATATTATTTAACTTATTGAACTCAATTACTACATGCTTGAATAAGTTATCAGCCTCTAGGAATATTTCTCTGTTTTCTTTTGATTCAAAGGTTGTTTGATTGAAAAAAATCGTGTAATCATTTATCAAAGATTCAAGTTCATTTCCAAAATTTAAAATCTCATTTATTGATTCTTTAAATTTTGATTCATCTAAATCAAATATGCTTTGTTGGCGGAGTTTATCTTCAACACCTTTTTCTTTGTAGAGTTTTAGTTTGTATTCTGCGTCTTTTATACTATTGTTTACTTCTTTTTTAAATTCATCAAGGTTGTCTAAATTTTTGTGTGTTAATATAATATTCTCAATTTCATCTATCTTTTGATTTATTTTTAATTGAATGTTTTCAAGTTTGTTCCCGATAAGCTTTTTAACAAGGCCTGTTTCAAAATCAATATTTTTATTTGAAAGATCCTTTTGTCCAAAATAAACCGGCTTTGGAAATACCGTATCTACAGACGGAGCATCAACACGACCGTTATTATCATAAATATCTTCTTTTTGCCCATATATTTTTTCTATTCGATATTCTTCTTTATGCTCATTAACAACAATAACAATAACCTTTCCACCACTTTTTAAAACATGTTCGATTAAATTGTTTTTATACTCTTTATCACTTGCTTGACTGCCGAGAGAGATTCCAAGTGAGTAGCGAAGTATTTCCAGAATAGAAGATTTACCGCTGCCTCTTATTCCAATAAAGTTATTTAACTCCGGTGAGAAATTCATTTCTGTCTGGTCCAATAAACCACCTTCAAAAGTTATTGACTTTATGTAAGCATTGTTTATTTCCGGTTTCTTAGGTGCAACACGATTTTCTTTATCAGTTAAAGCATATTTCACAGCTTCAAAATTATAATCACCGATTTTTATATAAATTTCTTTTTCAACTTCTATTCCGTTTTCGTCTTTCTGTTTTCCGCAAATGCCGACTTCGTCAATTTTTTTAGGATCGGAACCTTCAAGAAATGCAGGAATATTATTTTCTCCGTTAAACCAAACAGCAAGATTTTTTCTCAAATCATTTGTCCGTAATTTTTGAAATCCCAATACATTCTTTTTAAACAACTCATCGTTTGCAATTTGTTCTATTCTTCCACCCTCAAGTTCCTTGCAAAACCCGCTTTCTTGCTCAATGTGAGCCATAACGATAAACGAATCACGCCCAGATTTTCTGTGCTCTTCAAGTTTTTTTAACAAATCAGATAAACTGTATTTACATCGGGTATTCTTGTTTTCACGATTAGCAATCCCTTCAAAAGCCGAGTCAAGAAATTGCTCAATAAAATTATCACCATCTTTTATCCAAGATTCATATTCAAAGGCAATTAAGCAATGAATACCATTAGAACCATCATTAACAGATAATTCAACACCTGATATTAAATAAATACTTGTCTTTATTGTTTTTTTTCTGAGAGCTTTAAACTCTTCTAAATCGAATTTATTGTGATTTGTGATAAGTCCAATTTCAACATTATTTTTCTTCAGTTCTTCAATATATTCTTTAACAAAATTATTATCTTCACCATCATAATAAAATTCTTTATCAGCTTTTGTATGCAGGTGAAAATCTGTCTTTAACCAAATTGATCCATTCTTAAAAATGTTATTTATATTTTTCATATCTACACCACCTTAAACTCAATCCCCGCATCTTTCATCTGCAATGCGGTATTGGTTTTTAACTGGTCGTTGTTTTTAAAAAGACGATCCAACGTAATTACCTTTTGCGGTTTTTTATCAATTACAGTTTTTATTATATCTTCATCAATTTTTTTAAGAATTAAAACAATTTCATTATCATTTACAAGATAAAAACCTTCTTTTTGTTCAATCTTTGCCGTTAGCGGAACGCCGGATTTTAACAGCAGTTCGTAAAGTACATCTTCCGTTTTTGCATTTTCATCAAGCGGTTCGAGGTGCTGTTGTAATTGCTCAACAAGCTGCTCTTCTGTTTCAATTTTTGTCCGCCATATTTTAAAGTTTGATTTTTCAAGTTTAAAAACTTTAAAGCCTAAATCCAACTTCCTGTTTTGCTCCTCCCCTTTGAATGGGAGGTTGGGTGGGATTGCTTTCTGCTCTTCTTCTATTTTATTTATAACTCTGCGTATTCTTTCCTTCCCTATTTCCGCAATGGTTTTATAACCGGCTTTGTAGGCTTCACTATTTTCATCCGTTTTTTCCGGAAGCTGCACAAGTATAAATTTTCGGTTGCCTGTTTGTGCTGAGCTTGTCGAAGCGTCTTCTTTGTTTAAGTCGAAAACAGCGTGCGCAGTTGTGGCGGAGCCTGAGAAGAAGTCGAGAATAATATCATTGTTTTTTAAAGATGAATATTCAATTATTTTTTTTATAAAAAGAACGGGTTTAGGATAGTCCAATACTTTTTTCTCAAATATTTTATATACTTCTTTTGTTGCTGCCTGGTTTAAAAAATTGTTTCCGATAAATAGAGAGGGAACTAAATTTTTATTTTCCATTAATTCGTTTTTATATCTCTTTAAAATAAAACCCCTTTCATTAGGTTTATATTCTTTCTTAAAAAGAATTCGTCCTTCTCTAACTAACTTTTCAAATCCATCTTTATTAAATCTCCATCTTCGTCCAATACCTGGCTTATCAATTTTTCTAGTATATGGATTTTTAATCTCCATCAAATTTTTTGTTCTTCTCCCATCGTCAGTTGCAGTTGGGTCACTTATTGTCCACATTCCATTAGGATCATTATCAGGATTTTTGTATTTGCTAAAATCTTTTAATTCACCCTCTAACTTTACATATTCCACGTTTTTTGCAAAAAGAAGACAATATTCATGTTGTATGTTGACTCCTGCTTTTGCATCATTAGTAGTAGATTTAGTTTTTCTTATAACTGATGTTAAAAAATTCTCTTCCCCAAAAACCTCATTCATCAAAAGCCGTAAATTATGTACCTCATTATCGTCAATGGAAACAAAAATAACTCCGTCGTCACGCAGTAAATTACGTGCAAGGAAAAGTCTTGGATACATCATCGAGAGCCAATTGCTGTGGTAGTGCCCGCTGTCTTTGCTGTTCTTGCGGAACAAACCTTCACGTGTTAAATAACCGGTTTCGTCTTTATCACCGATACGGCTTAAATATTCTTCCCTGCTTTCGGAAAATTTATCGGGATAAATAAAGTTGTCGTTTCCTGTGTTGTAAGGCGGGTCGATGTAAATCATTTTTATTTTACCGAAGTATGCTTTCTGCAATACTTTCAGCACTTCAAGATTTTCACCTTCGATAAAAATATTTCCGGTTGTAGCAAAATTAACCGATTCCTCTCTATCCGGCACAAGCGTTGCAGTTGTCGGCGATTGCAGAACACGAAAAGCATCCGACTTACCCGCCCAGTTTAAAACATAGCGTTCATTCTTAAATAATATTCAATGACTTTCCATCCATTATGTTTTTATTCCTTATTCTTTCTTTTTGTTGCCTCACGAATGGCGCAGGTTTCATAATCGGGTAAATCATTTCAACTAAAATAACTAATTTTTTAAATTCTTTTAAACATATATATCTTTTAATTCAGAAATTTTCTCGGCATGTCCTACAACGGCCCGGTATAAAAGCAACAGCATCTTTAAGCCGTTAAGTATTATAAATATACGTAACTTCAATTTCTTTTCAATTTTGCACTGAATCCGCTATTGCTTTTATACAGTGCTGTGCATAATATTTATTCAACTTAAATATTGTACTTTTCCAACAATCCTACAATTCCGGATATCGAGAATTTTGCTTTTCTTATTCGATTTATTTCCGGAGTAATTCAGCAATTATAGAAGGTTCAAAAACCGGCTTTTTAAAAACCGTATTTTCAATAATAGTTCTGTCCATTCTTTACATTATGCACAACTTCCAAATAAAGATAGTTTTACATCATGATTCTACGGCTCAATTTTAGAGCCTAATACCTTTAAAAATTGTTTCATCCATTCCGGATGTGCCGGCCAAGCAGGAGCCGTTACCAAATTCCCATCGGTTAAAGCGTTATCGGCATTTTCACTAATCTCACCGTAATTACAACCCGCTGCAACGCACTCGGGACCAACAGCCGGATATGAAATTACATTCCTGCCTTTAAGCAATCCTGCCGCTGCTAATATTTGGGGTCCGTGACATATTGCGGCTATTGGCTTTGCGGCATTTCCAAAGTGTTGTACAATTTCAATTACTCTTTTATTTAATCTTAAATACTCAGGGGCTCTTCCACCGGGCAATACAAGTGCATCATAATCTTCAGGATTAACTCTGTCAAAATCCGCATTCAATCTAAATCTATGACCTGTAAGTTCAACATAAGTTTGATCTCCGATAAAATCGTGTACGGCTGTTTTTACCGTATCGCCGGCTATTTTATCCGGGCAAACGGCATGAACGGTATGTCCTACCATTGTAAGAATTTGGAAAGGGACCATTGCTTCATAATCTTCCACAAAATCTCCTACCAACATAAGAATTTTTTTCGCTGCCATTATTCCTCCTTTTTTTAAATTAAACTGTAAACCAAATTTATACTAAACCAATTAACTCATTATTTGGTAATAATATATTCTTTGTTTAATAATTTAAATAAATTACATAAGAATAAAAATAAAGTTGTACTTGAATTTTTAAAGATAACTGCGGAATTAAATTATTTAAAAGGCTCTAATAGGCTATCATTTTTCTAAGTTATGAAATCAATATTTGTAAAGATAAAACAATATGTTTTTAATTCATCACCGATTTTCACGGAAAATTACTACACGTATAATCAGCTATATGAAGCA
>CAZXJG010000100.1:0-11756 GCA_964640985.1 uncultured Melioribacteraceae bacterium
AAACAAGCAAACAAAATAATATCATCCCTTCGGGGTTTAATTAACACGTGAGTTTGTAGTGTTACAGTAATGACACCCCTTCGGGGTTTGCTCTACTTCAAATAGAAAATCTCGAAGGTTTTTAAAGATGCGGGAAAAGGTTAAAAGGTGAAAAGGTTCAGAGGTACAAAGGTGAAAAGGTTTTAAATCAAGATTCCCGGAATCTTAACTGCAAGCTTCATGGGAATACAAAATTCCCCTAATTTCTGAGATTCCGGGAATCTCCGTATCCGGCTGTCGAGGACCATTCCTCGACATTAGAAGAATCTCAAGTTTGGTTTTTTACTCTCATCGGCTGTTACGGTACGACCGTAATAACCATTAAAAATTAAAACAGATTGTTTCACCTTTTAGGTTCACAATGACAATCATCTTTTCTTTTGTCATTGTTTTTTTATTCAATGCCGTAGGCGTTGATAGCGCTTCATATATAACATAAAACTTTTTATAAAATAACTTGGATTAACAATCATAATTCCTTCAATGCATTTACTAACTTGGTAATCGCATCTTTTGCATCACCAAAATACATAAGTGAATTGGGCAAATAGAAAAGTTCGTTTCCAATGCCTGCATACCCGGGATTTAATGATCTCTTATTTATAATTACGGTTTTTGCATAATCTACATTCAAAATAGGCATTCCGTAAATCGGGCTATTTTTATCACTACGTGCTGCAGGGTTAACAACGTCATTAGCGCCGACAATAAATACGATATCAACATTAGGGAAATCATCATTTATATCTTCCAAAGCATATAATTTATCATAAGATACCTGGGCTTCAGCCAATAATACATTCATATGACCCGGCATACGTCCGGCAACCGGATGAATAGCAAAGCGGACGTTGATCCCTCTTTTCTCAAGTATGTTAGCCAAATCCCTTACTGCATGTTGAGCTTGTGCTACAGCCATTCCATAACCGGGAACAATTACAACATTTTGTGCGGAATCGAAAATCATAGCGGCTTCTTCGGAATCGACGGATTTCACATTTCGCGTTTCTTTTTCCGTACTTGAGTATGCAGTATTAGAGCCTGCAGAACCCCAGCCGCCGAGCAGCACATTCATCAACGAACGATTCATTGCTTTGCACATAATATTAGTTAAAATTATACCTGAAGCACCAACTAATGCACCGGCAATTATAAGCATATTGTTTTGCAGTATAAAACCTGTCATCGATGCCGCAAGTCCCGAATACGAATTTAAAAGTGAAATCGCTACAGGCATATCCGCTCCGCCAATCGGCAGCACCAACAATACTCCTAACAATAATGAAGCAATTGCGATAGCATATACTAAATCAACATTGTGAGGATTAATCACAAAAAAGACGCCGCCTACAAGTATTGCAATAATAAGTAATAAATTTAACGGATGCTGACCCGGATAACTGACTACTTTCCCGGTAACTAACCCTTGTAGTTTGCCGAATGCAATTAGAGAACCTGTAAATGTAACGGCACCGATTAATATACTAAGAACAATTGAAATTGTAGTTTCATTATAAAATGCTGCACCGGTACTGATAAAGATTTTATCATATTCGGCAAGGGCAACTAATAACGATGCTCCACCGCCGAATCCGTTTAATAAGCCTACCATCTGAGGCATTCCCGTCATTGGAATTTTTAATGCCATCCAAACTCCAATTACGGAACCGATTATTATTCCAATGACTATATATTCATAGGTCAAAATATTTTTATCGAATAATGTCATAACAATTGCCAGCAGCATTCCTATAGCGGCTAATTGGTTACCTTGACGCGCGGTTTTCGGTGAACTTAATTTTTTAATTCCATATATAAAAAGAACCGATGAAATTAAATAAACAAAATATGTTATTATCTGCATGTTCTACTCACTTCTTTTTAAACATTTTTAACATTCTATCAGTTACTAAAAATCCGCCTACAACGTTTATCATAGCAAAAATTACCGCTATTAAACCGAGGATTGTACTTAACGAAAATTCTTTTAACCCTGCACTAAGTAATGCCCCCACTATTGTAATTCCCGAAATGGCATTTGAACCTGACATTAGGGGAGTATGCAATGTCGGAGGAACTTTTGTAATTAATTCGAACCCTACAAACATTGCCAATACAAAAACGTATATTAGCATTAATATATTTGTCAATTCCATGTTGAATTCCTCTATCGATTTTTTTTGAATAATTTTATAATTGAAAACCAAATAATTAGATTAAACCGAAAATTTTTAATAAGTCATTGTAGTAACAACTTTGTCTTTTCGTGGATAATTTCTTTTTTAAAAGTAATTAATGCACCTTTAATGATTTCATCGTCGAGATTAAGTTCAACCTTGCCTTCATGTGAAATATGTTCTAATAAAGCCATAATATTTTTAGAATAAACTTGACTTGAATTTGTCGGTACTAAACTTGGTAAATTAGGTTCACCTATAATAGTAACACCATATTTTATAATAGAATTACCTTTTTCGCTAATTTCGCAATTCCCGCCGAATTCTGTAGCCATATCAAGTACAACCGAACCGGGGCGCATATTTTTTACCATTTCTTCCGTAATTAATACCGGCGCTTTTTTACCGGGTACCAACGCGGTGGTTATAACGATATCGGCATCGGAAACATGTTTGAATATCAAATCTTTTTGTTTTTTTAGAAATTCTTCCGATGCTTCTTTGGCATAACCTGATTTATCCTGCATATTTTCGTCTGTTTGAACTTCTATAAATCTTCCCCCAAGACTTTTGACCTCTTCTTTTGCCGATGGCCGAATATCCGAAACTTCCACGACAGCACCTAATCTTTTAGCGGTACCAAGCGCTTGAAGTCCGGCAACGCCGGCACCCATTATTAAAACTTTTACAGGTCGAATTGTGCCTGCGGCAGTCATCATTAACGGGAAAATTTTCCCAATTGTATTTGCCGTCATAATAACCGCTTTATAACCGGCAATATTAGCTTGAGAGCTTAGTGCATCCATCTTTTGTGCTAAAGTTGTTCTTGGTATTGCATCCATCGAAATAACGTCAATTCCTTTTTCCGCACATTCTTTTGCTAATTCAGGATAATAAAGAGGGTATAAAAAGGTGATTAATAATGTCCCTTCTTTCATCAAGTCAAGTTCGGAAATATTCAAATCGGGATTTATAATAGGTCGCTGTACTTTTAGTATGATATCTGCCGAACGATAAAGTTCCGATACGTCGGTATAAATTTCAGCTCCAGCCGATTCGTATAACTTATCCGTGAAACCTGTTTTTAACCCGGCTTCTTTTTCAATATTAATTTCAAATCCTTTTTTAACAAGTTTCGATACCACATCAGGTACGAGTGCCACTCTGTTTTCACCCGGCATAATTTCTTTTGGAACGGAAATAATCAAATTGCATCTCCTTATTTTTGTGAAAATAATTTATAAGGACAAAATATCTATTTTATTAATTAACTTCAAAGTCTTTTGTTAAAAGAAAAACATTTTTGAAAAAATTTGTAATTATAAAAATGTGTTCACTCTAAAAGGCAAGAATTGATATTTGTCATTGTGATGCCGATTCCCAGGAGGAGCAATCTTTAATTAATGTTAACGCTTTGTTCTCCACTTTTGGGTCGAGGCTCTGCAAAAACCGAACTTCATATTCGCTGTTATATGTCCCGAACCAAACGAAGTAGAGTGAGAGTGCAGTGTGGTCGACTGGAGCGAAGCGAAAGAAGAAGTTTTTCTCAGGATTTTTTTTATTATAAAACGGTCGCATCATTTTTTCTTTTCCAACGCATAACCTATGCCAATTGTAACAGAAAAAAAGAGAATATAGGTTAATCCAATATCCGACATATAATTTCCAAAAGTAGTTTTCATCGGACCTGCAAATAAAAATAATGGCAAATCAATAAATATATTAATCAGAAAGAAAATTAAACCCAGATACCAACCTTCTTTAATATAAGCCTTTTCAACATTTCTAAAGTATAATAAGGCAAAGATGATAGATACGGTCGTTGATGCTACTGCCATACCCCATTTTATAAGCTATTTCATCAATCTGACTGGAAGACAGAATCTTTCGAGATGTAATCTGCAATATTTTAAGATCATCTTTTGCTTGCAGAGTCCAGTTTATTCGAACCATTTTTCAATCTTTTTGTCCAATTCTATTTCTGAGATTATTTCACCATTCTCAGATTGTTTTTTCCCTCTTGGATTTTTTCAATCAAAATCAATTTTTCAATGAATTCATCTATTGTGAACTTTTCTGGGAATTTTTCAATCTCTTTTTTTAATCTTGTTTTTGTCAACATATTTTTTACTTCTTTTTGCAGTTATAACAAAAATACGATTTTATTTTGGTTCATGAAAGTTTTTTAATGCATACGAACGGTAACGCATATGCGCAGTAGCGGGGTTTTCCGCACTTAATTTCGTATTTACACTACCGTTTAATTTATTCATATTCAGTTTGTTTATAGCACTTTGCCCGCCATAAGCTATATGCAATGTTAATTATATTATTCTTTCTTTTAAATGCTGTAATAATAAATCACTTTCTTCTTTTGACAAGTACGGAACTTTAATTGTTCTAGCCCAATAAAAATTCTTTCCAAGTATTTCTCTAACTTCTGAAAATGAAAGCGATTTTTTAATTCCTTGTTCTTTTATAGGTTTTTTTGTTAAAAATTCAACCTCTACAAATCTTTCATAGTTCCCATTAGCTTTTGATTTACTTTTAACTTTTGCAGCACCAATAATTCCAACATATCTATGCGATAGAAATACAATGTCATTTGGTGACAAATAGTCTGCAAAATATTTCACATCTCCATAAGCAGATATTTTATTATTTTCAATCATTTCCCAAACACTATTTTCATCATAAGTTCTATTAGTATCAAAAAGAAGACCTTTAATTACCTTTGGATTAAAATGAATATCATTAGGTTTTGAGTAAAACTCAAAATATAGTTCATCTTTAATTTTATAAACCCTATATGGTATAAATTCAACATTTATTCCTTTCTTTTGCCAATATTCTAATGAATTTATCAAATCGTTATTTGCAGCATTCCCTATTACAAATAAATGTTGATTTCGGTTAAATTCAATTGGTGTTAATTCTCTATTTAATTCAAAAGCATTTTTATGTTCAATTGATAATTCTTTTTCATGGGAATATTTAGAAAACAGTTGATTTAATTTATCATAATCCCAAAGGCCAGCATCTTGAGTATATCTCAAAATTTGTAGCATTGCATCAGAACCTACAAGACCTCGTTTTAACTCAAATATTACTAAATCACCTTTTGAATTTAAAGCATAAATATCTGCCTTGTTTTCAAAACTTTTTTCTTGATGAATAGGCATTAAAGCATTATCTTCAAAAAGTTTTTCTAATAAATTGTCTGCCAATAAGTTTTCTAAATCTTTTTCTAATTTTTTCAAATCTTCAAAGTCAAAAAAAGCAATTGGCTCAATATTAAGTTTTTCGTCTTTTTTATGATTTAATTTGTATAGCATTTTTGTCTCTCTTTTATATTGCACAACCGATCTTGCTATGAGCAGTCCCGATTCTTTTCGGGATTGCTTATAGCTTTTGTTAGGCAATGTTTCGATGTGTCGTCTTAAAGCTTTTTCCCCGCAAAATATTTTTATTCTTTTCTTTCATTATTGAAAAATACATATTTTTGAAGCTTACTTAAACGACAACAAAAGTACTTTTTATTTATCCATTGTCAATTCATTTGCAATTAATTCAGCTTGTTTTAAAACTGTTTCTGTTGCTAGTTTTTGCATATCTGGTGGATATCCAAATTGTCTCAAAGTCCGTTTGATTATTACTTTCAATTTTGCTCTGACACTCTCTTTTATTGTCCAGTCAATTGATGCGTTTGCTTTTACTCTTTCTGTTAAGATTACTGCAAGTTCTCTTAATTTATCTTTACCCATTAATTCTCTTGCACTTTCATTATCGGCTACTGCTGTGTAAAAAGCATATTCAAAGTCAGATAAACCAAGTTCTTCTGCCTGCTTATCCATATCCACAATTTCCTTACTCAACTTAATGAGCTCGTCAATCACTTCGGATGCTGTTAATATTTTGTTGTGATATTTTTTTATTGCGTTTTCAAGCATTTCCATTAATGTTTTACTTTTTACCAGATTTTTCTTTGAACGAGATTTGATTTCATCGTTCAATAATTTCTTTAAAACTTCCAATGCAACATTTTTATGTTCCATTCCTTTCAGTTCCAAAAGAAAATCTTCTGAAAGTATTGAAATATCCGGTTTCTTAATTCCCGCTGCATCAAATATATCAATTACTTGTTCCGAAACTAATGCTTTATCGATTACTTGTCGGATTGTTGTCTCAATTTCTTCATCTGTCTTGCCCGAGCCTGTTTCGTCAAATTTTGCCAATCGTGCTTTTACCGCTTGAAAAAACGCAACTTCGTCTTTTACATCCATTGCTTGCTCATGTGGTATGGCTATGGCAAAGGCTTTGGAAAGGGCAGTCACTTCATTTATATATCTTTTCTTACCATCTTCCAAACTCAAAATATGTTCTTCGGCTGAAAGTATCATTGAAATCTTTTGGGAAGTGTCTGCTTCAAAATATTCTTCGTAAGGAAACTTGTGGAACATTTGAGAAACCACTTCCAACTTTTCCAGCATCAATTCAACTGCTTGTTCCTGTAAAATAGTTGGGTCGCCTTTTCCGCCTGAATCCGAGTAAAAAGAAAGTGCTTTTTTCAAGTCAGAAGCAATACCGAGATAATCAACCACTAATCCGCCAGGTTTGTCTTTATAAACTCTGTTAATCCTTGCAATGGCTTGCATCAAGTTATGACCTTTCATTGGTTTGTCAATATACAAGGTATGAAGCATCGGCACATCAAATCCGGTAAGCCACATATCACGCACAATAACCAATTTTAGTTCGTCTTCGGGGTCTTTCATTCGGTCTGCAAGTGTTTTTCTTTGTTGTTTGGTTGTGTGATGTTTGGCGATTTTTGGTCCGTCTGAACTTGCCGAAGTCATTACAACTTTAATCACACCTTTATCCAAATCATCGGAATGCCAATCAGGACGGATTTTTATGATTTCATCATAAAGGTCGGCTGCAATTCGTCTCGACATTGAAACAATCATTCCTTTACCGTCAAAAACTTCCTGTCGTGCTTCAAAATGGTGTACAATATCTTGGGCAATATTTTTTATTCTGTTTTCACTTCCGATTAAAGCTTCAAGTTGTGTCCATTTGGCTTTTGCTTTTTGTTGAGCCACAGTATACTGTGGCTGTACATTATCAAATTCTTGTTTTAAATCTTCTTCCAATTCTTCAACAAGTTGTTTACCTTCTTCGCTCAGATTTACTTTTGCCAAACGACTTTCGTAATAAATACGGACAGTTGCTCCATCTTCAACCGCTTGGGCTATGTCATAAACATCAATATAGTTTCCGAAAACAGCAGGTGTATTAACATCGGTACTTTCAATGGGTGTTCCTGTAAAACCAATGTAAGTGGCATTTGGTAAAGCATCACGCATATATTTTGCAAAACCGTATTTTATAGCTCCTGTTTCTTTGTCCAATTTGGCTTTGAAACCATATTGTGTTCTGTGTGCTTCATCGGCAATGACCACAATATTCTCTCTTTTCGATAAAGTTTCATAGACAGCGGATGCTGAGCTTGTCGAAGCATCAGGTTGAAATTTCTGAATAGTTGAAAAAATAACGCCACCCGAAGCAACTTTTAATTTCTCTTTTAAATCGTCCCTATTTTCAACTTGTTTGGGTTCTTGTCTTAAAAGTTGAGTAGATGCTGCAAATGTATCAAACAACTGGTCGTCCAAATCGTTACGGTCTGTGATTACCAGAATGGTTGGATTATCCAAAGCCAAAACAATTTTTCCGGTAAAGAAAACCATCGAAAGTGATTTGCCACTTCCTTGCGTGTGCCAGACAACACCACCTTTTCTGTCACCTTTGGGTTGTGATTTTACTCCAGCCACTCCATAACTTTCAGGAGATTCCATAACCATACTTACAGGTGTCTCCCCGCTGTGGCGGGACAGGCTTTTTTCTAAAGAATACCCTGTTGCTCGTAAAACAGATTCAACAGCTCTATTTACCGCATAATATTGATGATAAGCTGCTAATATTTTTACTGTTGATATATTTATGGTTCCCGTTTCAGGGTCTTCTCTTTTTTGTTTTTGGAAAACAATAAAATGTCTAATTAAGTCCAACAAGGTTTCTTTGTTAAGCATTCCGTTTATGAGTGTTTCTAACTGGCTAACCAAGTTTGATGCTTCTTCTTTTCCATCTGCCGATTTCCAAGCCATAAAGCGGGTTAAGCCTGCGGACAGAGAACCTGCTTTGGCTTCCAAACCATCGGAAATAATCATAAAACCGTTGTAAATAAAAAGGCTTGGAATAATTTCTTTATAAGTTTGTAATTGTTTGTATGCTGATTTTATCGTTGCATTTTCATCGGCAGGATTTTTTAGTTCAATTACAACCAAAGGAATACCGTTTACAAACAGAATTACATCGGGGCGTTTGTTGTTTCCATTTTCAATAACCGTAAATTGATTGGCTACAATAAATTCGTTGTTTTCAGGATTTTCAAAGTCAATCAGCCAAACCAAATCGCCTCTTTGATGTCTGTCTATTTGATACGAAACTTTAATACCTTCGGTAAGCATTCGGTGGAATATCTCGTTGTTGGCAAGCAGTTCGGGTGAATTGATACGCTGAATCTCTTTTAATGCTTCTTCTTGCGAATCAACAGGAACTTTTGGGTTAATTCTACGAATGGCATTTTGCAATCTTTCTGTAAGCAAAACATCTTCATAAGAATTTCTTCTTTCTATGACGTTCCCTTCTACTTCGCTCAGGGAACTTGACAAAGGGATGCTGAGCGAAGCCGAAGCATCGGGTGCAATTCAGGTGCATAGATATATTGATAGCCCAATCGCTCCAATAATTCTATGGCAAATTCTTCTATTGTATTTTCAGTTATTTTTTTGCTCATAATTTTATTTTTATTGTTGAAACTTTATTGCTTGACTTTATGTATAATATGCCATAGTTTTAAATATCTCATTGACCACGTGTTAAAGGAGAAAAGAAGCCGTTTAGTTTTTAACTAAGCGGTTTTGGCTTTTAAATAATCTTCATATTCTTTAATTAACCGTCTTTTTCTATTATTCTCCTCAATAAAATATGTTGTCCATGGTAAGATATAATTTCCTCTATCTGCCAAAACAACAAGATAACTTTCACTTTCATGAAAAATAAGAATTCTATCTCTCCCTTTACGTTTATTTCTCCAAACTTTTAATATAGTATTTGTAGAATTATCTATCATTTGCTTTGGATATTTTATTCTCTCCATTCGCCTCAAATCTGGTACTCTTTCATTTTTAACATCACCTTCATGGGTCATGTGATAAAAGGTATATTCTTTCCCTTCAACTAAGGGGTACTTTTTTAGTCCAAGCCTTGTACCTTCAAAATTTGGTTTTGAATCAACAAAATCTCTTTTAAATATTTGATAAACCGCTTCAAAATATTCACTAAAATTACCACCATACTCTTCAAGGGTTATTAGTGATGGTATATTAAACGTATCAGGCATTAGCAACACCTTTAGGAGATTTCCAAATAAATATGTTTGTTTTATTCTCTCTTAGTAAAGTGGTTCGCATTAAACTATAACCTGAAAGTTCTTGAATCCTTTCAATTATTTTTATCTTACTTTCGCTAGTTGTTAAACCACGATTTACATATCCAACAGCACCAATTAGTAAATCGGCTAATTGGAGTAGCTCAACTTCTTTTGAATCCACTTGCTGTATCTTTTTTATTACCTTTTCATCATAATCATATCTATTATTTCGTAAAATTTTTGTTAGCTTTTCAACTTTTTCTTGGCTTTGTGTATCTTTTATATCTAAATAAATATTGTACGAATCATTAGGTGCAAAAATTACTTTTAGTAAATCGAAATACATTTTATAATAAAATTCATCATGAGTTTGATTAAAAATTTTATGATTTAGTATATCTTTCTCAGGCACAACTAATACTCTAAAATGTATATCATCGTTTTCAAAAAAGTAATCAATTAAGTTTAAGTAAAAATCTATTTTGGAGGAGGATACTTTATTCCATTTTATTTCAAACATTTTTGACAATCCATGTTTCTCTTTTATTTCGCGTATTTGCGTAAAAATCTCTTTTCGATTTTCTAATGGACACCAAATGGCGCCAAGAACCATTACATTAATTCCATCGTTTTGTAGATGGCAACTTTCATCGCAATATATGTTGAATGTTTTATTCATAAATATCTCGTATTATAAAGATCCATAAATTTATATCAAACAATTTACTAAAATGGTAAATCATCAATATCTAACTCTTCTTTTTTTTTTTCGATTAATTCTGGGAACTTATACTTGTAATATGAATTTAGAAATAGTCCAATTGTTATAACACTATTTACTACAAAGTAGGTATAAATAGAATCTTTGATTATGTAATCTTCTGTGGTTTTTCCATGCAGATTTGTTTTTTCACTTCGAAGCTTTTCAATACCTTGAGATGCTTTTAGTAATCCACTACCTATCATTTTTATTTCTGCTGGAATATCTGAGTTTGGGAATAGGGTTAATTCTTTCAATAATGAGCTTGTTAAATCATAAAGAGTATTATTGGGGTTAAATTTAGTTTTAATTCTATCATCCTTTAATATTTCTTTGATAATACTTTCAAGTGCTGAGTTAGCAAGCCCCACAGCAATATCCGGGTGTTCTTCTATTTGCCTAAATGCCTTTTCAAATGTTTCACTTGCAGTTTTGTATTCAGATTTAATAGCATTTCTAAATGTTGGTATTGATGGAATAAAGTCAGGTGTATCAACACCTAACTCAATTGCAATTTTTAGTAATGTTTCACCATTCATTGTATGTAATGTTAATGTTAAATCAATTCCACCACCATCTTTGTTCTTGAATGTAAAGTTTTCCCAAGGGTAGTTTATGTCATCTTCAACAACATGCCATTTTTCAAGGTAAAGTCTGACTTTTTTGTAAGATTCGTATTTTTCCCAAATAGCCTTTTCAACATCATCTATTAATTGCATTTGATATTTTGGAGAAACTATTTCATTATTGATTGAGATCATATTTTCACCCTTACCTCACCACTCATCAATTTCGGCAACAGGGTGTCACGCATTTTTTCAAGGGTGCGGATTTGCACTGTGTTTTCAATTACTTTATCATCAATTGGTTTTGTAACATCTTGAAATTTATCAACAATATCTTGCGGTGGAATTGTAATTTTTAATGATTGAAAATCACTTTTACTTATTGAGCCAAAAACAGTTCCTTCGTTATTAAATTGTTTTATTTCGTCCATTAATGAACGCATTTTGAAATATGCATAAGTGTAATATTCGAAATTGGCTTTATACTTAAATGCTGCAACACCACGCCCAATACAACATTCTTCTGATGCCATATTTTGTTCTCCTACTGGTGCTCGTACGCTTATTAATGTATCATATATTTGAGCCAATCTTTTTGCTTCTGTTGTATAAACTCTTCTGTTAGGAAATCTAAAGCCAAAATCTGCATTTCCTTGATACATTGGCATTCCAATTCCTACTTCATTAAAAGAACTTCCTTTTGGAGACTGTCCCATTAAGAA
>CAZXJG010000101.1:0-11724 GCA_964640985.1 uncultured Melioribacteraceae bacterium
AATAACGTTGAGTTGCAATATTAAAAATGTACTGCGATTTAACCTTCATCACTTTTTGCTGCAAAACCGACACGTCTATCGGTGTACGATACAAGATTAGACTCCAAACAATCAGATTATTTTTAGTCTGTTTTATTGATGTAGTGTCGATATAAATAACTTTGTCCTGCATATTTTGTATCATTACCCATTTCTTTGTTATTTGCTGACTGAAAACATTGAGAGGAGTTGCAAAAATAATTATGAGCAAAAAGAATAAAAATTTTGGTGTTTTCATAACTGTTACTTGTTTGATAGTTAAAATATATAATACAACAAATTGATTTATAAATTTAGTAAAAATGAGAATAAATTCAACAACACTATTACAAAGATGCAGATAAATTTACGGCGAACAAATTCTCTTAAATTTTAAATGAGATGTTTTTTAATAACGTTTTTTAACCGGAGCGCTTGACGGTTGAATCTACATATACCATGATTACACTCTCAAATTTGCTTTTCGAAATTAAATAATCTAATTTTATAGTTATTTTTTGCGAGAGTGGCGGAATTGGTAGACGCGCTAGTCTTAGGAACTAGTACCGAATGGTGTGGGGGTTCGAGTCCCCCCTTTCGCACTTCTTTCTAATATTAAAGATTTAATATTTTAATTTATATGAGGTTATTTTGGAATCAAAAATAAATGTAATTAAAGATAGTGTGCACGAAGTTGAAGTTAATTTTACTTATGATGAAATTGAAAATGACATTACCGAAGCTTATTTAAAAGAGCGTAAAACAATTTCAATGCCGGGATTCAGAAAAGGTAAAGTGCCGATTTCTATGTTAAAAAAGCTTTATGGCGATGCCATTGAATATAAAGCAAGCGAAGAAATTGCTAACAAAAAATTTTGGGATATTGTTAAAAAAGAAAATTTAAAACCTATTAACACCCCGCAATTAACAGACCTCGATTTCAAAAGGGGTGAAAAACTTTCTTTTAAGGTTCAATATGAAATTAAACCGACGCTCGAACTTAAAGATTATACAAATTTAGAAATTGAAAAACCGGTTTTTACCGTAAAAAATGATAGTATTGAAAAAGAAGTTGATTCATTATTAAAAACAAAAGCTAATTATGAGGAAAGTGATGAAGTAGTAGATAAAAATTTCAGAATTACTGTTGATTTACATAGATTAGATGAAAAAGGCGATATTATCGAAGATGAATCAAATAGTAAAGATTTATTAATGGACTTGTCTTCTCGCGATATTAATCCTGAAATTCCGCAAAATGCAATGAATAAAAAAGTCGGCGATAAATTTAATTTTCATTTTACCGATGAACATCAACATGACGGACAATTACACAAAGTGGAATACAATTACGAAGTTTTAATTAAAAAAATCGAGAAAATTATTCTTCCTGAAATCACTGAAGAATTATGCAAACAATTTTCAAATAATAAAGCAAAAACATTAGACGAGCTGAAAGAATTTGTTAGAGCCGATTATAAAAGCTATTACGATTCACAGTCGGAATCTATTTTTATTAATTCTCTATTAAATAAAATTGTTGAAAATAACGATTTTGAACCTCCCAAAGGTTTTGTGGAAGCGCTTCACAAAAGATTACTTGAATCGGAAAGAGAAAATGCTAAACGTCAAAATCTTTCTTATTTTGATGAGAAAGCTGTTAGTGAAGAATTGAAACCGAAATCTGTTTGGAATGCTAAATGGCAAATCATTTTGGAAAATATTGCAGAGAAAGAAAACATTGAGGTAAGCGACTCGGATTTAGAAAATTTAGCTAAAGAAGAATCTGCCAAAACCGGGATTTCTGTTGAAAAATTAGTAAAATTTTATAATGATACTAATCGCAAAGAAGCTCTTTTGGAAGACAAAGTGATTGATTTCTTAAAAAAGAACAACACTGTTAGAGAAGTAGATAGTAGTGCAAAAAAAACCGAAGATTCAAAGGAAAATAAAGATGAAGAATGAAATTAAAGATCAATTGGTACCTTATGTAATTGAACAAACAAGCCGCGGAGAACGCGGGATGGATATTTTTTCCCGTCTTCTCAGAGAAAGAATCATTTTTTTAGGAACCGCAATTGATGATCATGTTGCAAGCTTAGTTGTGGCGCAATTGTTATTCCTTGAAGCTGAAGACCCTAATAAAGATATTTTTCTTTATATCAATTCACCGGGCGGCAGCACATCCGCCGGATTGGCAATATACGATACGATGCATTACATTAAAGCCGATGTTTCAACTATTTGTGTTGGACTTGCGGCAAGTATGGGCGCAATTCTACTTGCAGGAGGTACCGACGGCAAACGTTCCGCTTTGCCTCATTCCAACATTATGATTCATCAGCCGTGGGTTTCGGGCTTACAAGGTCAAACTACCGATATTGAAATTCATGCAAAAGAAATGATAAAAACAAGAAAAACTCTTTATGAAATTTTATCACGACATACCGGAAAAACCATAGCGAAACTTCAAAAAGATTGTGATCGTGATTTCTTTATGACTTCGGAAGAAGCCAAAGATTACAAATTAATAGATAACATACTTGAAAAAAGAATGGTTCCAGAAAACAAAGATGATAAAAAATAAATTTTAATATTTGTTAATCTATACAAAAGGGCTGTAATTTAGCCCTTTTTTTTCTTTAAACAGTTTCATTTGCAGATTCAAGATAATCAAATTAAATTTAAGAATATTATTAGCAAATTTTTAGGTGTTAAAATGAAAAAATTAATTACTACGATTTTTGTTCTTCTGTTCATATCAAGCCTTACATTTTCACAAAAAAAGAATTTTACAACAAAAGATATTATTTTTAATTCTTATACCACACTTGCCCCAAGCAGAGTTAAACAATTAAAATGGATACCCAATTCAAATGCTTATAGTTTCATTAAAGATGAAGGGGAAAAATTTATTTTAATGAAATCTTATGCAACTTCTAATAAACAAAAAATAATTATATCACTTGAATCATTAAATAAAAAAATAGCTTCATTAGATTTAACTGCACCGGCGCGTTTCCCATTTATTAAATGGAATAATTCACATTCTTTTGAATTCCGCTTGAATAAGTCTTTACTAAAATATGATACATATTCTAAAAAATTATCAATTGAAAACAGAATTAACATCAATGCATCAAATATTCAAGTAGCAGATAATAATAAATTTGTTGCTTTCACAATTGGTAATAATCTTTTTGTTGCTTTAGATACCAATAAAACAAAGCAGATTACTGATGATTCTAATACCGGTATTGTTAACGGACAAATTGTAAGTAGAAATGAATTTGGAATTAATAAGGGCATTTTCTGGTCGCCTAAAAGCAACTATATTGCTTTTTACAGAAAGGACCAAACCGGCGTAACCGATTACCCGATATTAAATGTAAATACACGTCCTGCTACGGTAAAATTTATAAAATACCCTATGGCCGGAATGACCAGCGAAATTATAACTATTGGGATTTATAATATTAAAACAGGCAAAACTATTTGGCTTAATACAAATGACGGTCAAAAATATCAATATTTAACTTGTGTTACATGGGGACCTGAAGAAAAATATATTTATGTAGCAATTTTAAACAGGGATCAAAATCATCTTAAATTAATTAAATTTAACAGTAAAAATGGAGAGCCCGTCAAAACATTGTTCGAAGAAACAAATAAGAAGTATGTTCACCCGCAGCATCCGTTAGTATTTTTACCTCATAACAAAAATGAATTTTTATGGAGATCTGAACGTGACGGGTGGGATCATCTTTATCTTTATAATACCGATGGTAATTTAATCAGGAAAGTAACCAACGGAAATTGGGTTGTAACTTCTTTTGACGGATTTGATAATAGTGGGAAAAACATTTTTGTTACGACAACAAAAGAAAGTCCGGTTGAACGGCATTATTATAAAATTAATTTGAAAACCGCAAAAATCCGCAAACTAACAAAAGGACACGGTATTCATTTCGATTCTCACAACAGTAAGGGCAATTTTATTATCGATCGTTTTAATAGTCTTAAAGTACCTGGAATAACAAGAGTATTAAATTCCGATGGAAAAATTGTGAAAGTGATTCATAAATCAAAAAATCCGATTGCCGATTATAATGTTGGTAAAATTAGAATATTTACAATTAAAAGTAAAAATAATATAGATCTATATAGCAGAATGATAACACCCCCGAATTTTGACCCGGCGAAAAAATACCCTGTTATTGTTTATGTTTATGGTGGTCCCGGAGTTCAGATTATTTACAACACTTGGCCGATTGGAAGATATTCATTTTGGTTTCAATCTATGGCGGAAAAAGGTTATATAATATTTACATTAGATAACAGAGGCTCTGCAAATAGGGGACTGGCTTTTGAACAGGTTACTTTTAGACATTTAGGTACTATCGAAATTCAAGATCAGATGCAGGGTGTAAAATATTTGAAATCTCTATCTTATGTTGACAGCAATAGATTCGGTGTGTATGGCTGGAGTTACGGTGGTTTTATGGCTACTTCTTTAATGTTAAGGACCAATCATACATTCAAAGTTGCAGTTGGCGGGGGTGCCGTAATTAATTGGAAATATTATGAGGTAATGTATACGGAACGATATATGGATACTCCGCAAGCAAATCCCGAAGGATATAAAGAATCTAATTTATTAAATTACGTTAAAAATTTAAAAGGAAAGTTATTGCTTGTGCATGGTACATCCGATTCCACAGTGGTTTGGCAGCATACATTAATGTTTGCGAAAAAATGTACCGATTTAGATAAACCGTTGGATTATTTCCCTTATGTGGGTCATCCTCATGGTGTTTACGGCATTGACGCTTTACAGCTTTATAATAAAATCACGAATTATTTTTTAGATAATTTGTGATGTTTAAGATTATCTGTTTATATTGAATTAAAAATGTAAGATTACTCTAAAATAGGACAAGAAAAGATATGTTATCAAATATTAAATTGGAATTATTAGATAAATATTCTGAATTGCTGAAACTTTCTTTTGCCGGTGATGCTAAATTTCCCAGCGATTTATGCGATTTTTTAGTTGATGAATTTGAACTTCAAGCTGTGGTATTATTTAAGGTTGAGAAAAATAGAGATTTAATAGTTTTAGGGAAATCATCTGCTGCAAAAAACATTTTTTTAAAAGGATCTAAATTCAACTGTTCTGTTTGCTCAAACTTTGATAAGAATTCAGATTTTGCTATTAATTCCGATTCTCAATGCGAATTGCAGGTATCTGAATTTTTAATATATGAAATCTGTATTCTTTTTAATATTAATTCTTTCGAACAAGCGTTCTTAAAAATAGCTAAGAAATCTCCGTTTAATCCTTCGGAGACGGATTTATTAAAAAAAATTTCCGGTTTTGTTTCATCAACACTTCTTATCTGGCTGAATACAAATAAAGAATCGATTGTTTTAAACGAAAGTTCCATCAGCGAAATTTTATATAATTCTCCTCATTATTTAAGAACTTCGGTCAATTCCCTCATAGGGTTTACCTCAATTTTAGCCGAAGAAAATTTATCTGCTTCGCAGTTGGAATATATTGCCAATATTAAGAAAAATACACAAAACATATTGGCAACTCTCAACGACATTAATGCCCTTATAAAAATCGGGAAAAATGAGGTTAAAATAAAAAACGACAAAATTAAACTACGAGATTTTTTATCGGGAATAATAAATCTTTTTAAATCAAAATATCCCGGTATTCATAATTCTATTAGTTATAATTTAGAAGAAAATATCCCGGAAAAAATTTTCTCCGATGAAATAATTCTTAAAACTCTGCTTAATAATTTATTATTAATTTCCTCGGCATTTTCCAGAGAAACTAATATTGTTATTAAAATACAAGCTTTATCGAAATTTGAAATTGAATTTAGAATTGTGGATAATGGTGATATCTTAAATAATGAAGAAATTTTAAAATTATTAACTCCGTTTGGAATTTTGGATATTGATAAATCGAAGTCGAGTTATATTACCGGATTGGAAACAAAAATAATTAAATCTTATGCCAAATTGTTAGGAGGAAATTTCTTTTTACGCCCTGGTACCGATGGTAATGAGTTTATATTAAAAATTAAAACATCACCTTCTTTCAAAATAGAAGACACACTTTCACAATTACCCAAACCTACAACACACAATCGTGTTTTAGTTGTTGAAGATGATTACGCCACTTCAAAACTACTTAGTAATTATTTGAATAAATGGGGATACGAGCCAACCATTGTGAACACAGCGGCACAAACGTTATCACTAATTGATAAACAGAATTATTTAGCTGTTATTTTAGATATTGAACTACCTAACGATAACGGTCTTGAACTTTTAAGGGAAATAAATATACATCCTAATACCAAAAACACCCCTGTAATTGTTTGTTCCGTTGAACCTGAAGAGCAAAAAGCTTATATGATGGGAGCTGTAGAATATTTTATTAAACCGATAAATTACAATTATCTTGTTGAAGTTCTTACCAGCTATAAACTCAGACGAAATTCAAATATACTTTGTGTTGATGATGATGTTCCTACTCTTAATTTGATAAAACAAGCAATTGAAACCGCCGGATACAATGCAATTGCAGAGCATATTTCGACTAATGTTATGGAACTTATTAGCGATAAAGATCTTGATCTTGCAATTATTGATTTGGAAATGCCTCATCCGAACGGATTTGAATTGATAAAATTAATTAAATCGGAAAAGAAGTTTGAACATCTGCCGATTATTATTTATACCGGGAAAGAAAATTATCAAGAAGATTTAAAAAATATTGACGGCTTATTTGAACAGTTACTTGATAAAAGAAGTAGTAATATAGAGGATTTAGCAGAATCGATTAATAGAATAATTCACAGTTATGAAGAACCGCCTCCGCCTGAAGAGGTTGAAAAGAAAGAAAATGTAATTAAAATATTACTTGCAGAAGATTACAAACACTCTCAAATTATTGTAACACGATTGCTTAAAAAAAGTGGTTTCGAAAATGTGATTGTTGTTGAAAACGGCGAAGATGCATTAAAATATGCCGAAAAAGAACAATTTAATCTTATACTGATGGATATGCAAATGCCTATAATGAATGGCTTTGAGGCTACGGAAAAAATTAGGAAATTACCGAATTATAAAGATACTCCGATAATTTCACTTACTGCTTTTGCTATGAAAGGCGATAGGGAAAAATGCCTTGCCGCCGGCGCAACAGATTATATACCGAAGCCAATTGATAGTAAAGAATTTATTGAAAAAGTAAAATATTATACTAATGCCGAATAATTACTTTTTTTGAAAATTTGAAGATTGGCGAATGTTTTTAGGGGGTGGAATAGAATAACTTGCATATAATACAAGAATAAGTAACTGTTATTTAGGAGTTGTAATTCGATAACTTATTTTATTCCATCTCTTTAGTAGAAGGCTTTGTACAAAGCCTTCTACTAAATTGAACAGTGCTTTAAAAAAATAAATTTAATGCTTTCCTAATACATCTTTTATCTCTACTCCGGTATGATAGTAAAATCTCTGTATTGTTGTTCCATTTGGCATTTCGTATTGTTGTATTGGTGTTATAGAAGGTGTACCTTAATCTTCTTTTAATTTTACCTTTAACAATCAATAACTATATTATTTTTTATATTAAGGATTTAATTTTATAAAATTTGAGGAAATATGAATGTTAATAATGTAAGAGTCCGTTTTGCTCCTTCACCGACAGGTTATCTGCATATAGGAGGGTTAAGAACCGCACTTTACAATTATCTTTTTGCAAGAAGATATAGCGGTAAATTTATTTTAAGAATTGAGGATACAGACCGGTCACGATTTGTTGAAGGTGCAGTTGATAATTTAATAGATTCGCTGAATTGGGTTGGGTTAGATTATGACGAAGGGCCAAAAAAGGGAGGAAATTTCGGACCTTATTTCCAATCGGAACGATTAGAACTATATCATAAATATGCAAAAGAATTAATTGAAAAGGGGAAAGCTTATTACGCTTTCGATTCGAAAGAACGTTTGCAGCAACTTCGCGAATCACTGCAAAAACAAAAGCTTCAAACAAAGTACGATAAACATGATTTATATTTAACAAAGGATGAAATTAATAAAAAATTAAGCGATTCAACGCCGTATGTAATTAGATTGAATGTACCTGCATCGGGAAAAGTAGTAGTAAATGATTTAATTAGAGGCAGGGTTGAGTTTAATACTAATATTATTGATGATCAAATTTTAATAAAAAGTGACGGTTTCCCTACATATCATTTGGCAAATGTTGTTGATGATCATCTTATGAAAATAACGCATGTTATTCGAGGCGAAGAGTGGCTTTCTTCTACTCCGAAGCATATTCTTCTTTATGATTTTTTAGGTTGGGAAAAGCCGATGTTTGCACATCTTCCCTTATTACTTAATCCCGATAAAACAAAATTAAGTAAGCGTCAAGGCGATGTTGCGGTTGAAGACTACAGAGCCAAAGGTTATTTGAGTGAGGCATTGGTTAATTTTGTGGCGCTTTTAGGATGGAATGCCGGCGATGATAAAGAATATTATGAAATGCCGGAATTAATCAACAGTTTCGATTTGAACAGAGTAAATAAATCCGGTGCGGTTTTCAATATCGAAAAATTAAATTGGCTTAACGGCGAGCATCTTAGAAACAAAGAGAATAAAGAATTACTTAAACTTCTTCGTAAAGAATTGGATAAATCGGATTATGATTCTGAAAAGTATAGCGATGATTACCTGCTGCATATTATTGGAGCAATGAAAGAACGCGTTATTTTTATTCATGAATTTATTTCTAAATGTCCGTATTTTTATGTTGAGCCGGATGCTTACGATGAAAAAATAATTAAAAAGAGATGGAAAACCGATACTCCAAAATATTTACAAAAGTTGCTTGAAAAATTTGAGGTGCTGGATAATCCCGATAAAGAAGATTTTGAACAAGCACTTCGCTCGACTGCCGAGGAATTGGGAATTGGTGCCGGTAAACTAATTCATCCGGTACGACTTGCGATTTCCGGAATGGGAAGTGGAGCGGGAATATTTAACTTATTGTTTATCTTGGGCAAAGAAACCGTGATTAAAAGAATAAAGAAAGCGTTAAATAAAATTAATATTGCAGAAAATTAGAATTATAAAAATTAAAAGAGTAAAATTAAAATGCCTGAAATAGAAAAATCTAAAACATCAAATTTCATTAAAGAAATAATTGATAAAGACTTGGAAATTGGGAAATATGATAAAGTACACACGCGTTTTCCCCCCGAACCGAACGGATATTTACATATAGGTCATGCTAAATCTATATGTTTAAATTTTGGATTGGCAAAAGAATATGGCGGTAAATGTAACCTTCGGTTTGATGATACTAATCCTTCCAAAGAAGAGAGTGAATATGTAGATTCGATAATTGAAGATATTAAATGGCTTGGTTTCAACTGGGAAGAAAGATTATTTTATGCTTCGGATTATTTTGACCAATTATATGAATATGCCGTTAAGCTAATAAAAAAAGGCAGTGCGTATGTAGATTCGTCAACTATAGATGAGATAAAAGAATATCGTAAAAATCCAACCGGATCGGGCAAAGAAAGTCCTTACAGAAATAGAAGTATAGAAGAGAATCTCGATTTATTCAAGCGTATGAAAAAGGGTGAATTCGAAGATGGACAACACGTATTGCGTGCAAAAATTGATATGAGTTCTCCAAATATGAATTTACGGGATCCGATTATGTACAGAATCCGTCACGCAGAACATCACCGTACAGGAAATAAGTGGTGTATTTATCCGATGTACGATTGGGCTCACGGTCAATCGGATTCTATTGAAGGAATAACTCATTCCATTTGTACTCTTGAATTTGAAAATCATCGACCCTTATATAATTGGTTTCTTGAAGAATTAGGCATTCATCATCCCCGCCAAATTGAGTTTGCAAGATTGAACTTAACTTACACGGTAATGAGTAAACGTAAACTTTTGGAATTGGTAGAAAAAAAATATGTGGACGGGTGGGATGATCCCCGTATGCCTACGATTTCCGGTTTACGCCGGAGAGGTTATTCGCCTGAATCAATCCGGAATTTTGCCGAAAGAATCGGTGTGGCTAAACGCGATAATATAATTGATGTGGCGTTGTTGGAATATAGTTTGCGTGAAAATTTAAATAAAGTAACGCAACGGAGAATGGCTGTTCTTCATCCGCTGAAAGTAATTATTACGAATTATCCTGAAAACAAAATTGAAGAATTGGATGCCATTAATAATCCTGAAGATTCTTCATTCGGCAAACGTAAAATTCCGTTTACGAAAGAAATTTACATTGAATCGAAGGATTTTATGGAAGACCCGCCCAAAAAGTTTTTCCGTCTTTCTCCAGGTACTGAAGTAAGACTGCGTTATGCGTATATTATTAGATGTGAAAAAGTAATTAAAGATGAAACGGGAAATATAATTGAACTTCAATGTACTTATGATCCTGAAACGAAAAGCGGTTCTGACAAAAGCGGTAAAAAAGTAAAAGGTACTATTCATTGGGTGTCAAGCAAATTTTCATTCGATGCGGAAGTTAGACTTTACGATAGGTTGTTCAGTACCGAAGATCCGTCGGGAAATAAAGAAAAAGATTTCAAAGAATTTATAAATCCGAATTCATTGGAAATTATTAATAATGCTAAATTAGAACCCAGCTTAAAATCTGCCAAGTCCGGTGAAAGATATCAATTTGAACGATTAGGATATTTTTGCGTGGATACAAAAAATAGTTATGACGGTAAATTGGTTTTCAATAGAACCGTAACGTTAAGAGATACATGGGCTAAAATTTCCAAGAAAAAATAATTTTAAAACTGTAAAAATAAACACTTCAGTTAATTAAACAAAAAGATTATTAAAAAACTAATTATAAATTTTTATTGATTTGGTAAAAACAAAATGACAATCAAGCAGCAAATTGAGAAGTTGGAACCAATTGACAAATCGAGACTCATAAAATCATTTGTTTCATCCGGTGAAAAAAAAAGAATAGATATAACATATTATTTCAATAAAGAAAGCGGGCATTTTTTCGCTTCCGTAATATTCGGAGAACTTGCTCAGGGACCTCCGGGATATGCGCACGGCGGAGCCATTGCTTCGGTTTTAGATGAATCGATGGGTACTGCGGCATGGATAAACGGATTTAAAGTTATGACCGCAACATTAAAAGTTAATTATTATTCTTCTGTTAAGTTAGATGAACAGCTCTTTGTTGAAACTTGGGTAGATCATGTAGAAGGGAAAAAAGTATGGATGAAAGGAAAACTAATTTCAGAAAATGAAACAAAACTTTATTCCGAATCAACAGGTTTATTTATCATTTTAAATAATGAAAAGATTAAGTCGCTCGAAACTAATATTAAGAGACATACAATTGACGATATTTTTAAATAAGTGAACTCGTTATTAATTATCACTTTTAGTAATTGAGCAAAAAACTACGGAACGATAACTTTAATATTTTCAATAAAAAATAAATTTTCCTGCGTAACATGAGTTGCTATTATATAACACTCTTTTAGTTGACTAATTTGTTTAAATAAAACTCAATTATAATTATATTTGTATTCTAAATTTATTAAGAATGTTCTATTTATAAAATAAACTGTTTGTTAGTAAAATTTTAAGAACGCC
>CAZXJG010000102.1:0-11686 GCA_964640985.1 uncultured Melioribacteraceae bacterium
TTTGTGCAGATTCACCTTCTAAAAAAATTTATGATCAATCGTTTATCGATTTAATTAAAAAGGGGCTTGATATCGATTTCGATTCGGAAAGTTTTAATTTATCCGGAAAATTAAAATTCATGAAATTTGATGAAGATCAATTTCGGGAATTTGATAAAATTATTGATTTTAAAATCCCGATAATTCATAATATTAAACTTGGTGAAGACACTAAAAAATTATTTAATGCAAATCCTGAAAAAAAATTATTTACACCGGAATTTCTTTTAAGTGAAATATCCGATAAACCGAAAAACGAAATTATATCTGCGACAAAAATAGCTATCTTTTCACAATGCCCGGTTAAATATCAATTGACTTACCAATTAGGTTATAATCAGATTGCAAAATATATGAGAATTGCAAAAAGCAATTTTGAATTTCAGCATAAGGAAGATCCGGAAACAAATATGTTCGCCGATTTACGAGGCAGAATTATTCATGAGGCATTAGAAAATAATATTATCAAAGAAGAAATTAAAGAATTTGTAAATAAAAAAATAGAACAAGAAATTACGCTTACCGATAAAAATATTTTTTATAATAATTTTTTTATTGAAGAAATAATTTCCGATTATAATAATTTCATAAAATCCAAAGCTTATTCCGAAATAATCAAACATAAAAATTATAAAAACGAATTTGAAATATACACTAAAGACAACGACTATTTTTTATACGGAATTATCGACAAACTAATTGTTGAAAAAGAAAAATTGATTATTATCGATTATAAGACAGATAAGCTTGATGAAGAATATCTCACCGAAAAAGCGAAAAATTATAAATCTCAATTATGGTTTTACGCTTATATTTTATCAAAAGTATTTCCTGACTATAACGAATTTTATTTAAGATTAATTTTCATACTTCACCCGGCCAAAATAATTGAAGAAAAAGTAACGAAAAGTGATTTGCAAAAATTTTCTTACAAATTAAAAAACAGAATAGATTTAATAAGAGAAGAAAAGTTTGTGCCGGATTTTCAGCACTGTAAAAAATGTCATTTTGCTATTAATCATCAAAAGTGTATTATGACTACAGTTAATCAAATTACAAATCTCAAATGAATTTCGTAAATTTGTTAAATGAATTCTTCTATATAGGGAGCTTAACATTGCGTAAATTATTTGTTTTTGTATTAAGCACTATTTTTATTGTAGGCTGTTCGAGTTCAAAATCCATTTTAAAATCATACAAATCTCCAAGTCAACCGTATTTTGAAATTCCGCGAGATTGGATTGATTCAACTGCACGCGCAGAAACAATTAATTATTATGCAAATTTCTTAAAAGGAAGAAAATTTTTTATAGACCCCGGACACGGCGGTAAGGATAGAAAAAACAGAAGTCTCGACGGCAAAATAGTTGAAGCCGACGTAAATTTACGTGTTGCACTTAATTTAAGAAATTATCTCGAAAAAGCAGGCAGTATTGTTTATATGTCGAGAACCAAAGATACTACGGTAAGTTTAAAAGAACGGTCGAAACTTGCTGATGAAAGTGGTGCCAAATTTTTTATCAGTATTCACCATAATGCTCCGGGAATGAAAGATAATTATTGGACGGATTATACTGCTGTTTTTTATCACGCAACACAAAATAGTTATGCATATAAACCATCTGAACATGATATGGCGAAATATGTGGAACGTGATTTAGCTTATGTAGTACGTAATTCCGGTGGACTCGGATCTTTTGACGGCACATATTCCGATTATAAAATTTATCCGGGTGAAGGTTTTTCGGTTCTGCGTTTAACGAAAATTCCTGCAATATTAATTGAATGTGCATTTCAAACTAACCGGATGGAAGAACTGCGTTTAACCAATCATACTTTTAATAAAATTGAAGCGTGGGGAATTTTTAGAGGACTTGGAAAATATTTTAGAGCCGGAATTCCTAAAATAAGATTGCTTAAAGAAAAAAGCTCGTTAATAAATGATACTTTAAAATTAAGTTTAAAATTAGACGATAAATCCGGTATAAAACCGGAATCGATTGTAACTTATTCCGACTCGATGAAAACAAAGCATTATTTTAACGATAAAACCGAAGTCCTTTCTCTAATATTGGGAAAAGTAAAATCCGGTCAACATTCTCTCAGAGTAATATGTGAAAACAAAAACGGTAATCATTCTTTGCCTTATCATTTAAAAATCATTACAAAAAATATTTCAAATAACAAATAAACCCCCCTTAAAAATAAATTTAATATCTGCCGTCGAGTGGTCGGCAGCAGCAGATATAAATGAAAATATCTATTTTTTAATGTTCAAATAAAATTAAATGGAGTTAATAAAAGTCATGAGAAAATTTCCTGTTCTAAAACTAAGTGACACGCATTTTACAAAATCCCCTTCCGGCAAGTTACTTACGAGAGATGAAATTGAAGAAAAATATAAATGGAATTTGGAAGATATATATAAAAGTCAATCCGATTGGGAAGCCGATTTTAAATGGTTAAACGATAACAGTGAAAAATATTCTTCGTTTCGCGGTACACTGGGTAAGTCGGCACAAAATTTATTTGAGTGTTTTAAGTTTGATGAAATAGTAGGAATTAAACTCGGTAAAATATTTTTATATGCTATGCTGTTGCGCGATCTTGATTTAAGCAATACGGAAAATCAAGGCCGTTATGATAGAGTAATTACACTCAATACAAAGTTATCTACATTAAGTTCGTTTATACGTCCCGAAATTTTAACAATACCGGAAAACAAACTTCGGCAATTTATTGATGAATTTGAAAAGCTTCGAATTTACAAACACGAAATCGATGATTTACTTCGAATTAAGGAACACACACTTACATTTAAAGAAGAAAAAATCTTAGCCTTAGCTTCATCTTTAGATAGTGTACCGTATGATGTTTTCAGCCTTTTGGAAAATGCCGATATGAAATTTCCAACGGTAGAAAATTCCGAAGGCAAAAAGATTGAAATTTCCCACGGACGATATACATCGGCGTTATTTTCAACTGATCGAACCTACCGCGAAAGAGTTTATCGGGAATATTACAAAGAATTTATCGATCATAAAAACACCCTATTTGCTTTATTTAATGGAAACATTAAATCGAAAATTTTCTTCGCAAAATCAAGAAAATATAATTCTACATTAGAAGCGGCGTTAAAACCGAATAATATCCCGGTAGATGTTTATAACAATTTAATAAACAGTGTAAATCAAAGCTTAACATCTCTTAATCGTTGGTTATCAATTAAAAAGAAAATGCTGAAGTTAGACAAAATTCATCCTTACGACACTTATGTTACTCTTTTCCCGACAGTACAAAAAGAATATTCTTTCGAAGAAGGCAAAGCCCTTGTATTAAAAGCTCTCGAACCGATGGGTGAAGAATATATAAACAATATAAAATATGCTTTCGATAACAGATGGTTGGATGTTTTCGAAACAAAATCGAAAAGAAGCGGTGCTTATTCATCCGGCTCTACTTATGGAGTTCATCCTTATGTACTGCTAAACTGGAACGACGAACTTAACGATGTGTTTACTCTTGCTCACGAAATGGGACACAATATGCATTCATATTACACAATAACCAATCAACCGTATCCTTATTCCGATTATACTATTTTTTTAGCGGAAATTGCTTCTACAACTAACGAAGCATTACTACTGAACTATTTAATAGAAAATGCCGAAACAAAAGAAGAAAAACTTTCATTTATAGAAAAATATTTAACAAATATTGTAACTACATTCTATCGTCAAACACGATTTGCCGAATTCGAAAAAGTAACCCACGAAATAAGTGAAAAACAAGAAGCCCTTACACCTGATCTACTTTGTGAACTTTATAGTGAAATGTATAAAAAATATTGGGGAGAAGAAATAACCGTTGATGACGAAGAGACTTATACATGGGCTCGAGTTCCACATTTTTATTATAATTTTTATGTATATCAATATGCTACCGGTTTTGCAGCTTCAGAAGCATTAGCATTAAAAATTATAAACGAAGGAAAACCTGCAATTGAAAAATATCTTAATTTTCTCAAAGCGGGAAGTTCCAAGTATTCGATAGACATTCTGAAAGAAGCAGGTGTTGATATGACATCACCTGAACCTGTGAATGCCGTAACAAGCAAAATGAATCTGCTGCTAAATGAAATGGAGAAGCTTCTTAGTGATTGATCGAAAAAGTATGACAGCTAATCAGTTTGTTTATTCCCGATTTGTGTACGGCAATTTTTACTGCTTTTTGTATAATACTTCCAGAAAGATAATGGTAGTGTTTTTATAAGCGGTCTTATGTTCTAATTAAGGGAGTGGAATAATAGGTTATACATTTATTAAATATTAAGTTATTCTATTCCACCCACTTAAGTAAATAAATATCTGCAATTAAATTTTACAATAAAGTTTAATTTTGACTAACTTATTTTGAAATATAAAATATGTTATTAATTCTATTGAAGATATGTTATACCTTGTAATGATTGGGTATATATGGGAAGCACACCAACTGATAATATTAATGAACAATAATAATTTTAACGTATTAATTTTAAGGACAATATTAAAATGAAGAAACTAATGTTTATTATTATATTTTTGACAAATGGTATATACTTATATTCGCAACCATTTCGATTAGGAATAAGGGCAGATATCCTAACAGGAAATAAATATTTAAGTTGGGAAGGGGGTCCTTCTTTAACTTTAGATTATTCACTGAAGGATATATCAATATCATTACAAGGGAGCACCAGACTTTATTTAGCAGAGTTAAATAGTAGTAAGTTTTCTGCTGGATTTACATATAGTGATCTAAGTTTTGGATTTTCCGTTAACTATTATCCCATTCATTGGGCAATTGAACCTTACATTGGATTAGGAATTTTTTATAACATTAACAACCTAATACAGAGCGGCAACTCATCCCCTTTTTATAATGGTACCTTTATCTATCCAAGTGATGTTAAAAACAATTTTTCTGAGGAAATAACTTTAGGAATTGATTTCTCTGCAAATACACCTATTAACTTTATTGTTGAGATAACGCATACCTTTAATATACCAGGTAAGTTAATTACCTTTGATTCTATCAATGAAAAAATAATTAAAGAAGGTAAACTTAATTTTAATTCTTTATTCTTAAGAATTGGTTTGTCTTTTACGATTTAGGCGGTGGAATAGAATAACTTGCATATAATACAAGAATAAATAACTGTTATTTAGGGATTGTAATTCGATAACTTATTTTATTCTACCCCCTTAGCTTTACCTTTTTATAAAAAGGTAGTAAGAATAAATCAGGAATCATTATTTTATAGGTACATGCATAACGTTATAAAGGATTCATCTCGAAGCCCCCGGTAAAATGCATCGGGGAGAGATGCCATTATGCATTCTTGGGAATAATCCTTTGTTCCCGCTAAAAAGAAGCGGGATCAAAGGATGAGCTAATCCGCAAAGCGGCACGCCGTGCAGTATCCCGAAAAAAGGAATTGGGACATTCAATGGAAGGTTTCAGTGTCGGTTTTTTCTTCCCATAGGGATGGATTCCCACAAATAAAAACTTGATACCGCAGAGTGCTATTGTTTGTGTAGCTCTTGCATATTTCTTTTCATTCTTTAGATAAAGAAAATATTGACGAAGTTCTTCATTGGTTATTTCTTCCGGCGGTTTGCTGAAATATTCAATAATCTTTTGTGCTTGATTATCGATTGTTTGTTGTCGGGAAATCACGCTTGCGTTGGGTAATCGGAATAACGGTTCTGAATTTATTTCCTCTGGTACTTCTTCTAACGCTATCTTTAATGTTCTCGATTATTCCTGACCGGGTGGGGGTTGTTAAACCCATTTGTACGGCTATAGCATCATTGAGTGTTTTCTCGACGTTCTATTTTCTCCGAGCCATTCTTAACGAACTCAAAGAAACAATAAAAATACTTGGAAACACCTTACAATATAAGGAACTAACTAATGACGAAAGTAAAGGATTGTTGAAAATAATATCTGACTATTCGTATGCGTTGGGAATACTTGACCAATACGATTATCAGACTTTAAAGATAGAGAATACATCAGGAAAAGAGATTTATCAATTAACATATGAAGAAGCTATTAAACAGATTAAGATTGTAAAAGAAAATTACGGAAACAGTGATTTGTTCGGCAATGAAAAAGACGAATCATTTAAAAGTTCAATGTTCAATATCCACAATTTATCAAACTTTCGAAGGAGTTGATTTATATCCGAGTATTGAAGAAAAAGCAGCAAATCTGTTGTATTTTATAGTTAAAAATCACTCCTTTTCAGATGGAAACAAAAGAATTGCAGCATTCTTGTTCCTATACTTTCTTGAAAGAAACGGATACTTTTTACTGAGACAGGTGAAAAACGCATAGCAGATAATGATCTAATTGCATTGGCACTTATGATAGCTGTAAGTGAACCTGAAGAAAAAGAAACAATGATAAAAGTAATAGTAAATTTGATAAACAAAAATAATTAACAACACGCCAACAAAAGCCATGTGTAATGCGGGTTTGAACGATTATGCAAGTAAAGAACGTTAGAAGTAAATTGGAAGTAAAAAATCCTGCACAAACCGTTTGGCTTATAATAAAAAACAAAACACCTCCCTTAAAAAAATATAAAATAAACTTGAAAGGAATTCACTAATTAGTTAACTTTGCAGAATAGAAAGAAAAATTATTATTTATGGAAATTATTTTTCAAAATTTTACGCAAAACAGAATAATAAGACACGAAATAAAATAGACTATGTAATTGACATTATAAAGTATATCGAAAGAGTTCCAGTGCAGTTTTTAAAACATCTTGAAGGAACTGAAGGTTTATATGAAATTAGGATATCAACAACATTAAAACAAATTAGGATATTCTGTTTTTTTGACAAAGGACAAATAGTTGTATTAACAAACTGTTTTGTAAAAAAGACACAAAAAACACCAAAAAAGGAATTGGAATTAGCCATAAAATTAAAGAAAGAGTATTTTACAATTAAAAAGAAAGGAGTTTGAAATGAATACAATAACAACATTTGAAGAACATTTAGATAAATATCATGGAAAACAAGGGACTGAAAGTCGTGCAAAATTCGATGCAGATTCATTAGCTTTTAGACTGGGTGTTATGTTACAAGAAGCCAGAAAGGAAGCAAAACTAACACAAGAAGATTTAGCAAAAAGGACTGGAACAAAAAAAAGTTACATTTCAAGAATTGAAAATGGGAAAAGTGATATTCAATTATCAACATTTTATAGACTAATAGAATTTGGACTTGGTAAATCTTTGAATATCAGTATCGGATAAGAAATTACAAGTCATAACACGCAATAGAATAAATGAAAGTGAAGATGATGAAAGATAACAAAAAAACAGCAAAACCATTTTTAAGATGGGCTGGAGGGAAAACCCAACTTTTTGATAAAATAGAAGCTATTTTGCCACAAGATTTTGGAAATGAACATTACACATACATAGAACCGTTTGTAGGTGGTGGTGCTGTATTGTTTTGGATTTTAAACCAATATCCAAAGATGAGTTTAATGATTCAGAACAAATCAGATTAGCAAACTTTTGCAAAAAGATTAATTTATTGGGGTATCAATGGATATTAAGCAATTCTGATGTAAAAGGGAGGAATTCCAATAATGATTTTTTTGATAATTTGTACAGTGAGTATAAAATATCACGAGTATTAGCACGAAGAAATATTAATGCAAATCCCCAAAAAAGAGGAGAATTAACGGAATTGTTAATTACAAATTTTATTAACACAGAACAAAAGGAAATTTTAGATGGAACGAAGCCAAGCATTAAAATTATTACAACAGCTTAAAGGAAAAGATTTAAGAAAATTAGCTGATGATTATGAGTTAGTAAGGGCAACATCATTGAAAAAGGATTTGACGCGTTAACCGGTAAGATGGGGATATTTATTCAACCTAGAACAAAAGGACCTGGGCATGGTTCTATTTCAAGGGCGTTTTATGCCAGAGTTCCATTTTTGAAGAAGAAAAAGAACAAGTGCTAAACAAATACAAAAATAAAATCAAAGGTTTTAGAAAAGATAAACAGTTAGAATTATATCTTGTAAAAGAACCCAAACAAGAAGATTATATTGAGCATGAGTTCTAAATTACAGCTTCTAATAAAGTATATAACTCATTGGGGCGGTAGGTGATTAAATTGAAGATTGTGAACATATATAAACATTATAGCAGTTTGAAAGTGAAGTGCTTTGAAATGCCAAAGGCCCCATACACGAAACCGTTACTCGTGAAAATGTAATCTTTACACACAACTAACCTGCCGTTAAAAAACATACCCTTTTTGAATTGGAAAAAGAATGCTTGGCTATTTTTGTCTTGAACAATAAAAAAGAAAGTTTAATCATTTAACTAAACAATTTTAGGATACGTAATTTTTTAATTACAACAAATTTGCGCTTTATATTATCAATTAATTTCACAAATTTCTAATGAATAAAATAATTCGTTAACTTTAAATATGCATAAATTTTAATTTTGTAAACTATATTCAGCGTTATTTTAATATACACAATCTTAATTGGTTTTCAGAAGGGAAACCGATTTAGAGTGTGTTAATACCGCCAATCAAAATTTAATATTCCGAAAACTACTTTGGAAGCGGTATATTATCAAAATAGAGCTTAAAAAATGATTAATTAGAAAGGAGATTGTTTATGTCAAACGCAAAATTTAATATTACATTACCCAAAAACGAACCGATAAAATCGTATATTCCAGGAAGTTCCGAACGGGCTTCATTGAAAGCAAAATTAGAAGAAATGAGTAATCGAGTAATTGAAATACCATTAATTATTGGAGGCAAAGAAGTAAAAACAGGCAAAACAGGAAATTGTGTGATGCCGCATAATCATCAAAAAGTAATCGGTACTTACCACAAAGCCGGCGAGTCGGAAGTAAATATGGCAATTGAAGCTGCGTTAGAGGCTCGTAAGACCTGGGCAAAAATGGATTGGCATGCACGGCTTTCGGTTTTTCTTAAAGCTGCGGAATTGCTTTCTTCACAAGAATGGCGAGATACATTAAATGCGGCAACTATGTTGGGACAAAGCAAAAATGTATTTCAGGCAGAGATTGATTCTGCATGTGAGCTAATTGATTTTTTCCGTTTCAACTCATATTACGCTGCAAGAATTTATGAAGAACAACCTCCGATTTCTGCCCCAGGTGTATGGAACAGGATGGAGGCACGTCCGTTAGAAGGATTTGTTTTTGCAGTAGCACCATTTAATTTTACATCAATTGCCGGTAATTTGCCTTCATCTCCGGCAATGATGGGTAATGCTGTATTATTCAAACCGGCTTCAAGCGCAGTTTATGCCGGATATTATTTAATGAAATTATTTCAAGCAGCCGGTTTACCTGATGGTGTGATTAACTTTATTCCCGGTTCCGGCGGTTCTGTCGGTAACCCGGTGTTGAATTCCCCTCATTTGGCCGGTATCCACTTTACCGGTTCTACCGCAACTTTTCAACATATGTGGAAAACAGTTGGTGCAAATATCTCTAATTATAAAGCTTACCCGAGAATTGTCGGTGAAACAGGCGGTAAAGATTTTATCTTTGTACATAATAGCGCAGATATTAATGAAGTGGGAACCGCTATAATCAGAGGCGCTTATGAATATCAAGGGCAAAAATGCTCTGCTGCATCGCGCGGTTACATACCAAAATCGATGTGGAATCAATTAAAAGATAATCTTATTGAACAATTAAAAACAATTAAAATGGGTGATCCGCAAAATTTTTCGAACTTTATGAATGCGGTTATTGATCGAGGAGCCTTCAGCACAATAACGGAATATATCAACTACATCAAAAATTCCGACGATGCTGAAATACTTTACGGCGGCAATTATGATGACTCCAAAGGTTATTTTATAGAACCTACATTGGTAGAAGCGAAAACTCCGAATTTTAAAACTATGGAAGAAGAAATTTTCGGACCGGTTTTTACTCTTTATGTTTACGATGATGAAAAATACGAAGAAACATTGCAACTGTGTAATTCAACTTCTCCGTATGCTTTAACAGGTGCCATATTTGCCAAAGACAGAGCCGCTATAGTTTTAGCCGACAGCATTTTGGAAAACTCAGCAGGTAACTTCTATATAAACGATAAACCTACGGGTGCCGTTGTTGGACAGCAGCCTTTCGGAGGTGCAAGAGCAAGCGGTACAAACGATAAAGCCGGAAGTTATCTTAATTTAATTAGATGGGTTTCGATGAGAACCATTAAAGAAACTTTTGTGCCGGCTAAAGATTATCGTTATCCTTTTATGGCAGAAGAATAAATTATTAATTATGCCCCCAATTTTAAGGGGGCTTTTTTTATTATTTTACACAATTTCTATTTAATTATCAGAGATATTTTATCGGTTGTTTTTAAAAGAGACTTTCAGAAAATAGCTAATAAATTATTATACGGTAAGCAAATCTTAAATAAGTTGAAAAATAAGTGGGGGTAATTGTTCCAAAAGCCAAGGCATATTCAATACCTCCGCCGACAGAAAATCCTTTTGCAACTTGATTACTTAAATCTAAATTTATAGATAAATTAAAAGCCGTACCCAACGCCCACTTATTTCTATCGGAAAATGTATGGTCATTAATTATCGCAGGACCCGCCCCTTCTTGAAGATAAAAAACGCCGACCTTTTGCTGAGCTGCCGCTTGTAATGTAAAACCCTGCAGCCAAGGGTAATATTTATCTATCCTTGTTTGGGGTATGTAGTATTCAAATTTTCTTGCGTAAAAATAGGAGGTATATATTGTTAATCCTTCAACAAAACCCGGCTTAACCTCAATAAAAAAAGAGCCTCCGGCACTTATTTGTGAAGGTGAATCGCTCGATATTTTACCGAAACCGAAATACGTTCCAATATTAAATCTGCTGACTTGTCCAAAAGAAACGTTTGCATTGACAAAAATAAATATGAATATTATTATCGATTTATGGAATATTCGCATAGAAGTATAATTAATTATTATTTTTATGGTATAAATATAAAAATAGTTCAATTAACTTGGAGGGAAAATGCAAAACAAACTATATTATTATAAAGCCTTTGTTACCTCGGTTTACGATGGTGATACGTGTACGGTAGATATCGATTTAGGATTAAAAACTTTTATTAAAGGAGAAAAAGTTAGACTATCCCGGATTAATGCACCCGAATTACGAGGCGATGAAAGAACAGCCGGACTTAAATTGAGAGATTTTTTGCGTGAACAGATTTTAAAAAAAGAAATAATGCTTCAAACTATAAAAGATAGACGAGGTAAATACGGAAGATACCTTGGTGAAATTTGGTTAAAATCTTCATCGGGAAAATTTATAAACATTAACGATATATTGGTAAAAAAAGGATATGCTGTTTATAAACAATATTGATTATATCCGTTTAGGGGGTAGAATAAAATAACTTTAGGGGGTTGGATAGAACAACTTATCTCACCCCCTAAATATTTAATAAATTTATAACATAGCGCGGCAAGCCGCAAATTTAGAAATTATGTTTAAACTATTGCGATTTTTAAATTTCTAATTATTCTAATTAACCTAATTTCTAATCAAATCCCAATTCACAAT
>CAZXJG010000103.1:0-11654 GCA_964640985.1 uncultured Melioribacteraceae bacterium
TAGATATTCCGGAATATGTAAATGTTTATACTTTCTCTTTTTTTGCGATTTATCGCGCTATGTATTTAAAAACCAATATTTTTTACTTAGTTTAATTTTTGAATTTTTGATTTTTTGATTTTTTGATTTTTTTGGATATTCCTAAATAATGTTTATTCAACTTTTAACACATCAATTTAAAGAATGGAAACGTTCCCGTTTTTGGAAACAGAGTATTTTCATTAATATCCTTCTTGGTTTGTTCATCTTATATCTAATTGCAAATTTATTGTTCATCGGGCTTTTTATCGATAGAATAATGCTGAAATTATTTCCCGGAGCAGACCCTGTTGTAAAATTAACGGGCTTTCTCTTTTATTTTTTATTATTCGATTTTTGTTTTAGATTTTTATTACAGAAACTGCCGGTTATTTCGATAGAGCCATATCTCCATTTACTTATCAAGCGATCAAAAATATTTAATTTTCTATTAGTTAAATCTTTATTCAACGGTTTTAATTTTTTACCGCTTTTAGTGTTAATTCCGTTTGCTATAAAAGTTATTATTCCGGAATATTCACTCCTTTTCGGGCTTGAATGGCTTTTGATCCTTTATCTTTTACTGCTATCCAATAATTTTTTCGGATTTACATTAAAAAAATATTTTTCTTTAAAACCTGTACGAGTAATATTTCTGTATTTACTGGTTGCTTTCTTTTTCTATCTAAGTTATAGCGGTATTTTCCCGCTTTCTACTTATTTTAGAATCGGAGTATTACGAGTGGCATCACAGCCGCTTATTCTTCTTATTCCTTTAGTGATTCTAACATATTCGTATAGTTCTGCATTCCATTTGCTTAAAAGGAATTCCTATATAGAAAATTTGGAAAAACAAACTAAAACAACAATAAATTCGGGTAATAGTTTTTCATTCCTTCGAAAAAGCGGTAGTATCGGTGAACTTATTTTGTTGGAGATAAAACTTATTTGGAGAAACAAACGTCCGCGTACTTTTTTCTATTTATCAATTTTATTAATGCTTTATGGATTATTTGTATATCCTAATGCCCGTTATGCAAACAATTATTTCTTCTTAATTGGAATGGGCGTTTTTTTAACGGGAATATTTTTGATGCAATATGGGCAGTTGTTTTTCTCTTGGGAAAGCAGCTATTTCGACAGACTATTAACAGCCAATATTACCGAGCACGAATTGTATATTGCCAAATTCAAAATGTTTGCGGTAATAAATACAATTATATTTTTTCTTACTTTGCCTTATGCTTTTTTTGGTTATAAAATTGTTTTAATAAATCTTTCGGCGCTTTTATATAATTGCGGAGTAAATATTTTTCTGCTGCTGTATTCATCTTCGTTCAATAAAAAAAGAATTTCACTATCTAAAAGTGCGGTCATGAATTACGAAGGTAAAAACGCTGCACAATTTATAATCATTATTCCTTTTGTGGGTATTCCGTTATTACTTTATTTACCGTTTTATTTTTCGGGGAAACCGGATCTCGGTATTTTATTTATCGGTTTAATTGGACTTTTGGGAATATTTATGAGAGAGCAATTATTGAACATTCTTGCAAAGAGATTTAATAAAAGAAAATATATAATTTCATCGGGATTTAGAGAAGGTTAGATTATGATTGAAGTAAAAAATTTACTAAAAACATACGGCGGTAATTTTTCTTTAAAAATAGACGAATTAAAAATTGCCAACGGCGAAAGTTTTGGACTGGTGGGAAATAACGGTGCGGGGAAAACAACTTTGTTCAGATTAATTTTGGATTTAATCGAAGCAACAAAAGGTGCAATATATTCCGACGGGAAAGTTGTTGCCCGCAGCGAACATTGGAAAGCTTATACAGGCTCTTATCTCGACGAAAACTTTCTCATCGAATTTTTAACCGCGAAAGAATATATGGAATTTGTTGCGAATCTGAACGGATTAAACGATAATGATCTGAGTGAATTTATAGAAATGCATAAGGAATTTTTAAGCGAAGATATTATTAATGGCAAAAAATATATCCGTGACCTTTCAAGAGGTAGTAAAAGCAAAGTGGGAATAGTTTCTGCTTTACTCGGAAACCCGCAAATAATTGTACTTGATGAACCGTTTGCACATCTCGATCCTACATCGCAAATCAGATTGAAAAATATGCTGATTTCTCTCAAAAAAGAAGATGAAAAAACGTTGCTGATTTCCAGTCACGATTTAAAACATGTAACTGAAGTATGCGATAGGATTGTGATATTAGATAACGGCGAAATTAAAAAGGACTTGCAAACGAGTGAAGAAACATTAAAAGAATTGGAAAGTTATTTTACGGTGTGATAACTGAAAATTTTATTTTACCTACTTACCTTAAAAAAAAATCAGATCTTCCAACTTTATAAAAATACATTTCTAAATAATATTAAATATCTTTTAAACCCTTTGTACTCCGAACACGAATATTAATGGAAAATATTAATTTATCGTCATATAATGTTTTTCAATTGACAATTATCCCGCTATTTTTAAATAATTATTTAAGACAAATATTATTATCATTAGTTTTTCTTATTTCTTTTTATTATTTAAAGTTATATGACGGAAATTATTAAAACAAATGCAATAGTCCTTAAAAAGTTAGATTATCAAAATACAAGTAAAATTGCTACTTTCTATACTTATAATTATGGTAAAATTTCTGCTATTATTAAAGGGGCGCGTTCCGCTAAATCGCAAATAGGTCCTGTTGTGGACGTATTAAATGAAGTACAATTGGTAGTTTATAAAAAAAATACGAGATCAGTTCAGATTGTAAGTCAAGTTGAATTACTACGGTATTTTAAAAATATAAAAAGCGATCTAAAAAAACTTAAATATTCTTCTGCTGTAATAGAATTGTTAAATAGTCTTATTTTGGAAAGTGAAATAAATTTTAAGTTATATAAAGGTACAATCCGGATTTTAGAATTAATGGATTCTTCGACTGGTAAAGCCGAATTTTTGTTTGTAAAATATTTCCTTTTTTTTCTTAAGGAACTTGGTTATCAATTAAGTTTTGATAATTGTGCAGTATGCGGCAAAAAATTCAAAAAAGGGAAAAAAGCATTTAATTATGAGATAGGTTTTATTTGTGAGATTTGTATGAAAAATAGTCTGTATTCTATCGAATTTGACGAAGAACTTTTTGAGTTAATAAAAGATTTAACATATAAAGCGAGCAAAACGCCTTACAATCAGAATCAATTAAATAAAATTCTTTATTTTTTAGAGAAATATTTAATTTATCATAATCCGGAATTTGCCGGCATTAAATCTTTGCGCGTTTTTTAATATAATGAAAATAATACAGTCATTCACTATATTCTAATTTCAATAGATAATTTATATCGAATTATTTTTGATAACAAAAAAGAAGGGAAAAAATGAAACATAAAAATATATTAGGTGCATTTTCTTTAATATTTATCGGTATTGTTTTTGGGGCAATACTTGTTTCGAGTTTCGGCTTGGTGCGGCCAAGTTATGCAGATGTTCAAATTGGTAAAGATAAACCGCCGGTACCTGTTCTTAACCCGTTGGTAAAAGCCTTTGATGATGCTTTTGTTAAAGTTGCCGCAGCCGTTAACCCGTCAATAGTTAGAATTACGGTTGTAAGTAAAACTAAAAAAAGCCCTCACAAGGGTTTTAAATTTTTCTTACCATTTGAAAATAAAATTCCAAAGGAACAAATTGCAGGCGGAAGCGGAGTAATAATTTCTCCTGACGGTTACATTTTAACTAATAATCACGTAGTGGAAAATGCAATTAAAGTTGAAGTTGGGCTTTTTGATAGACGGCAGTTTGATGCTGTAGTAATAGGTGCCGATCCGCTTACCGATTTAGCAGTGATAAAAATAGATGCTAAAAATTTACCCGCAGCCTATTTAGGTGATTCGGATAAATTAAGGGTGGGGCAATGGGTAATGGCACTTGGCAATCCTCTTTCGTTAACATCAACTGTTACGGCAGGCATTATAAGCGCAAAAGGGAGAAATCTAAATTTAATTCGTAATAGTTATGCAGTAGAAAATTTTATTCAGACCGATGCTGCAATAAATCCGGGTAACAGCGGGGGTGCATTGGTAAACTTAAACGGTGCCGTTATCGGAATAAATTCGGCAATTGCAACAAATGGATTTAGCAGTAGTTATATCGGTTACGGCTTTGCAATTCCAATAAATTTGGCAAAATCCGTTGCAAAAGATTTAATTGCTAATGGGAAAGTCGATAGGGGATATATCGGAGTAAATATTTCTGCGGTTGATGCCTCAACGGCGATGGCTGTTGGTTTGGATAAACCGAAAGGTGTTATGATTCAAGGAATTGTTAAAGGCAGCAGTGCTTCCAAAACCGATATAAGAGCCGGTGATATAATTTTTAAAATTGATAACAAAGAAGTTAACCATCCTAATGAACTGCAAAGTTATGTCGCTTCAAAAAGAGCCGGTACTACGGTTACTTTAACGCTTTACCGTGATGGAAAGGATATTACAAGAAAAGTCAAATTAAAAGCACGGTCTCATAATGATAATACAATATTAGTTAATTCTAATGCCAAGAAGAAAAATGAAAATAAAGTTAAAATCAAATCAATAACATTCAAAATGTTGGGTTTGACTGTTGTTAATGTTCAAAAGGAAATTCTTAAAGAATATAATGTAAATAGCGGGATATTAATTAAAAGAATTAAAAGATTTAGTAGAGCAGGAGAACAAGGTTTAGTTCCCGGTTTAATAATTACGCACGTCAATAAGAAAAAGATAAATAATATTGATGAGTTTAAAAAAATTATAGAAAATTATAAAGGTAAAGCCGTTTTATTAAAGGTTGTTTATACCGATGGCAGCACACGATTTGTAGGTCTGGAAATACCCAAGTAATTTATGGAGTAAAATATTATGATAAGATTTCTTACCGCCGGCGAGTCGCATGGTAAAGGATTAACCGCAATTGTTGAAGGGTTTCCTTCAAATATAGAGATTGATGAAACATATATAAATTACCATCTTTCGCGTAGACAATTAGGTTACGGAAGAGGCGGCAGAATGAAAATTGAAACCGATAAAGTAGAAATAACTTCAGGTGTCCGGTTTCAAAAAACATTGGGCTCTCCGATTGCTTTGTTTATTAAAAATAAAGATTGGCAAAATTGGACGGATAGAATGTCGGTTGAAAAAACAGTAAAAAAATATGATAAAATTTCTATCCCGCGTCCCGGTCATGCCGATTTAGTCGGCGTTGCAAAATACAATTTTGATGATATTCGAAATTCGATTGAACGATCAAGTGCTCGTGAAACTGCTGCAAGAGTAGCTGCAGGTTCGGTTGCTCGAAAATTTTTATCTGAATTCGGGATTTCCGTCGGAAGTTTTGTCGAAAGTATTGGCGGTGTTTATCCGGAGAATAATTTTTTACAAAAATTATTTGAAAATAAATTAGGCAAAAATTTTGACGCCTTTAAAATCGCTCAAAAAGCAGATAAAAATAAGGTGAGAGTATTAGAAAAAAAACACGAAACTCAAATTTTGGAAAAGATTAAATCTGCAATGAAAAACGGGGATACGCTCGGCGGAACATTTTTCGTTTTTGCAAGCGGTGTGCCTGCCGGTTTGGGTAGTTTTGTCCATTTTGATAGGAAAATAAGTGCGGATATTTCTTCTGCAATTATGTCGATTAATGCTGTAAAAGGTGTTGAAATCGGGGCTGGATTTTCGTCTGCGGAAAAATACGGTTCGGAAATTCACGACGAAATAACGCTGAAGAATAATATACTGACACGGAAAACAAACCATGCCGGCGGTATTGAAGGAGGAATAACTACAGGTTTGCCCATTTATGTTAGAGCGGCAATGAAACCGATTGCAACTTTAATGTCGCCTGTAAATACTGTGGATCTTGCTACAAGAAAAAATATTAAAGCTCGTAAAGAACGAAGCGATTTTGTTGCTGTTTCAGCATGTGCGGTTATCGCAGAATCGATGCTTGCATGGGTTATCGCTAAACATTTTTTGCAGAAATTCGGCGGTGATTCTTTGGAAGAAACCAAATCGAATTATCTGAATTATTCAAAAAATATGGAAAAGCGTTTAATTAATAATTTTAGTAAAAAATAATTCAAAGTTTAGTAGCTCATGTTAAATATTCAAAAATTTGTTTTTAATCCTTTTTCCGAAAATACTTATTTATTGTGGGATAGCGATCTATTAGATGCTTTAATAATTGACCCGGGTATGTATGAACCTTCGGAAGAGCAGCGGTTTAGTTCATTTGTAGAAAATAAAAACTTAAATCTCAAATTTTTAATAAATACCCATAGTCATATCGATCATATTTTGGGAAATGCATTTATTAAAAGCAAATACAATACTATCTTTTTGGCTCCAAAGGAAGATGAATTTTTATTTGATATTATGGATAAAGAATATAAAAATTTTGGGATGAAATATGATACTTTCCCCAAAGCAGATAAATATATAACGGAAAATGAACCTTTGATTATTGGAAATTCTAAAGGTAAATTCATTTTTACTCCTGGTCATACGCCCGGTGAATTTTGTCTCTATTTTGAAAAAGAAAAAATTTGTTTTACGGGTGATGTCCTTTTTAGGGAAGGAATTGGGAGAACGGATCTTTGGGGCGGCAATTATGATACTTTAACGGATTCAATAAAAAATAAATTGTATCTACTGCCGGAGAATGTGAAAATATTTCCGGGGCATGGTCCGGAAAGTACAATCGGTTATGAAAAGAGAAATAATCCTTTTGTTCATCTTGATTGATATTCATTTAGGTTTTGATGTATGAATTTGAACTATCATGAACCAAAAGGCGATTTTTTGTTATCGTACGAAAATAATTTTATTTTTAAGAGAACAAATAGTGACTTTAGTTAGAAAAATAAATTAAAACAATAATAAATATTTTGTGTATCATAAGTTATTCATTAAATTTTTATTGTGATTTTTGAAAATTATTGGTTGTAAAATATGGTCAAGCGTAAATTCCTAAAAAGCCAAATTTATTTTATTGTAACACTCATTTTTATTTATGTTTTGTTATTTGGATTTATCCTACCGCCAAATAATTTTTTGCCGAAACCTGCAATTTTATATGATGCATTAATTTCGCTATTTGTGAATTACAATTTTGTCAATTCTTTCTTTTACACTGCGTTTATTGTTTATATATCGATAACAATTGCATATTTTTTAATCAGAATATTTGCCGGAGTATGGTTAAAATTTCTTTCGGAATACAGCGGCATTATTGAAACAATTAAAATATTTAAATATTTACCGGTTTTATTTTTTGTGGTTTTGTATTTAATTTGGCTTCCGGCTTCGTTATTGACTGAAATTTTGTTTGGCACATTAATTGGATTTTCCTATTTGCTTTCCATACTTGCAGAAACGAATTCCCAAAAGGGTAATGAATATATTCTATCTGCTGAAAGTTTTGGGATTTCTTCTAAAAAAATATATTCCGAAGTTAGATGGAAAATATGCAAACCTGAAATTTATAAAGCGCTTTCAAAATTGCAGATTACATTATGGGGTTTAATCCTTCTATTTGAATTTATTAGTGAATCAGGGGGTGTAGGTTTTATTTTAAGATCGTCGTTCGAATATAGCGATTTAAGTGTGTTGATTGTACTCGCAATAATTATAAGTTTAATTATTTTGCTCGGTAATTGGGTCTTAAATTATCTTCATAAAAAATATATTTACTGGGAGATATAGATGAGCGAAGACGTTTTGTTGAAAGCGGAAAATATTCATAAAAAATTTACAGATGAATTTGGTTATGTAATAGAATTGTTGAAAGGGATTTCTTTCGAAATAAAATCGGGCAAAATAACATCAATAATTGCTCCTACAGGTTCCGGCAAAACTACATTGTTAAAAATTGTTTCCGGTTTGGTAAACGCCGATGAAGGTAATATAAATCCGGATAAAAAAATTGTATATGTTCAATCCAAACCTGCTTCTTTCCCGTGGCTTGATGTTACTGAAAATATCAAGTTTGTTAATGGAAAAATAACTCAAGATGAATTAAAAAATTTAATTTCCTTTGTCGACTTAGATGGATACGAAAAACATCGTCCCGATAATAGAAGTGCCGGCTTTAGATTCAGGATTCTATTAGCGCAGGCTATTTCGTTAAATCCCAAGATAATTGTTCTTGATGAACCGTTTAATTTAATGCAGCAATCATCAAAAATTGAAATATATAGTTTAGTTAGAAAAGTATGCACGGAAAAAGATATTGCAATTCTGTTGGGAACTACCAATATAACCGAAGCACTTTATTTATCCGATAAGATATATTTGATGAAACGAAAACCCGGCGAAATAATTGATGAAATGGAAATAAATTTTCCCGAACCCAGAAATTTGAAAATATTTACTGATGAAAATCTTATCAATTATAGAAGAATAATTGAAAAAATATTTAGACAAAAACAACCTGAAGAAATGTTTAATTTTATCATTTAAGAATAAGTTATGAAAAAACAAATTGAAAAATTAAAGGAATTACAAGAAAAAGCTAAACTTGGCGGCGGCGAAAAAAGAATTAAAAAACAGCATGAAAAAGGTAAACTTACCGCGAGGGAAAGGATAAAACTATTAGTTGATGAAGGTAGTTTTGAAGAGATTGATATGTTTGTTAAACATCATTCTACGGATTTTGGACTTGAAAAGCAGAAGTTTTTAGGAGATGGTGTTGTAACCGGAATTGCAAGAATTGATGGAAGACCTATAGGGTTATTTAGTCAAGATTTTACAGTATTCGGCGGCTCTTTATCGAAAGCACATGCGGAGAAAATAATTAAAATTATGGACCTTGCAATGAAGATCGGAATACCGGTCATCGGCTTAAATGATTCGGGCGGAGCTAGAATTCAAGAGGGTGTAGTAAGCCTTGGCGGATACGCCGATATATTTTTACGCAACACACTTGCATCGGGCGTAATCCCTCAAATTTCCGCTATACTTGGTCCTTGTGCCGGCGGGGCTGTTTATTCGCCGGCAATTACCGATTTTATTTTTATGGCGAAAAATACAAGCCACATGTTTGTTACAGGTCCTAATGTTGTTAAAACGGTAACACACGAGGAAGTAAGCTTCGAAGATTTAGGCGGGGCTGAAACACATTCCGTTAAAAGTGGTGTGGCGCATTTTGCTTTCGACAGCGAAATAGAAGTTTTTGAAAATATAAGGAAATTACTCGGCTATTTACCGCTTAATTGGAAGGATAAATCGCCTGAAAAGAAATTCGATTTCAAAAAAGATTTTTCTGTGCCTGAATTAGATTCCATTATCCCTGATAATTCGAATAAACCTTACAATATGAATAAAGTTATAAAATTATTGGTTGATGACGGAGATTTTTTAGAAGTTCATAAAAATTATGCGGAAAATATAATTGTCGGTTTCGCAAGAATGGGCGGTGTTGCCGTTGGTGTTATTGCAAATAATCCCTCGATTTTAGCAGGTGTACTCGATATAAAAGCATCTATTAAAGGTGCACGTTTTATACGTTTTTGCGATGCTTTTAATATTCCTCTATTAGTTTTGGAAGATGTGCCGGGCTTTTTGCCGGGTACCGATCAGGAATGGAACGGGATTATCAAACAAGGAGCAAAATTATTATTCGCCTTTAGCGAAGCTACCGTGCCTAAGGTTACGGTAATTACACGTAAAGCCTATGGCGGTGCTTATGATGTTATGAATTCAAAACATATACGCGGCGATTTTAATTATGCCTGGCCTAGCGCAGAAATAGCCGTAATGGGTCCGCAAGGTGCTGTTGAAATAGTATTTAAAAAAGAAATTAATTCAGCGGATAATCCACAGGAAAAACTTTCTGAAAAATTGTCGGAATATATTGAAAAATTTGCAAATCCTTATGTAGCGGCGGAAAGAGGTTTTATCGATGATGTAATTGTTCCTTCCGAAACCCGTTTAAGACTAATAAACGCATTCCAATTATTGAAAACAAAAGTAGATAAAAATCCCCCTAAAAAACATTGTAATATACCACTGTAAAAATGCCGGTTTAAACTAATATTGTTAAAATAAAAGCCGTCAGTGGTTTTGCCAAGAATTGAAGAAATTTTTAGTAGAGTGTAAATTTTAATGTAAATTTAATTATTTTACAGTGTTTTCTAAAGAATTTTAAGTTTAAATCGATAATACATTAGAATAATTGGATGATAAGAAAGATTAAAATAAAATTTGCACCATATATAGAGATAAAAAGACAGGATGGAAAATAATAATATGTTTAATCGTAAATCAGGGTCGGATAAACTTGAGCTTGTTGATTGTTTAGATAACTTGAAAAAGTTAGAGTTAAGAGTTGATAAACTTCAGCAAATTATTAGAAAATTAAAAATTAAAACCGATGATTTGGTTAAAATAAACAAAGAACTTGAAGTGGAGAAATTTAAGCTTCAAGAAAAGATGAAAGAATTAGAAGAACTTCACGAGAAAAAGGAAGAGTTCTTTACAATGTATATTCACGATGTTAAAAATCCTGCTGGAGTTATTAAAAATCTTGCCGATTTACTTGATTCATACGATTTAACTTTTGAAGAACAGAAAGAAATTATCGATACAATAATGAGAGCGTCCGATAAAATTATTAAACTAACTTCCGATGTTGCGAAAAGCATTGCCTATGAGTCCGACTTTTTTGTAATTAATATTGTACCTTCTTCTTTTAAAGAAATTATAGAAAATTGTTATATAATGAATAAAGTAAAAGCTAAAGCAAAAGGACAAGATTTGATTTATTCTTTGGATGAAAATTTGGATTATGTTGAAATGGACAGCGATAAAATTACGGAAGCAATTGACAATTTAATAGATAATGCGATAAAATTTTCGCATATAGGAGCTAAAATACAACTTGATGCACGTAGAGAAAAAGACTATGCGATAGTAGAAGTTACTGATGAAGGTCAAGGTTTAACAATAGATGAAATTAAAAATGCTTTCGGGAAGGGTACTACATTAAGTTCTAAACCGACCGGGAATGAAATAAGTACCGGTTTAGGGTTATGGATCGTTAAAAAAATTATAGATGAACATCACGGGAAAATTTGGGTTGATAGTATTAAAGGTAAAGGTTCAACTTTCGCATTTAAAATCCCTATCAGTTCAAACCAAAATTAATAAAGTTTCTGCAAAATAAGATTTACTCGTAATCGTATGTTTAGCAAAAAGATAAAACTTGTCATTTCAAAATAAGCGTAGCGATTGAGAAATCTCTCGGCTCAAGTTTTTGAGATTTCTCCCCGCCTAAAAACTGCAAGGCTTCCGACAAACTACGTCGGAATCGAAATGTCTAAATTTGTAAACTTGAGATTCCCGAAATCTCAGAAATTAAGGGAATTTTGTATTCCAGGAAAGCTTACAGTTAAGATTCCGGGAATCTTGATTCAAAACCTTTTGACCTTTGAACCTCTTTACCTTTGTCCCTTTTAACCTTTGAACCTTTTTACCTCTGAAAGGGAATGGAAATGGATAAACCTGTGATTTGCAATGTTTTAATTTTGATTTACGATTTACACCGATTTTCACGGAAAATTACTACACGTATAATCAGCTATATGAAGCACCTC
>CAZXJG010000104.1:0-11518 GCA_964640985.1 uncultured Melioribacteraceae bacterium
GATTGTTCAATTAAATCTTATTAAAGATTTGCTTAATGGAAAAGATAGTCCATACAAGGAGTTTTTTAAAACTTCATTGGAAATAAGTTTAGAAAATGAAAACAAAAAACTAAAAAAGCAAATCTTAGAACTAAAATCTTTAAATGAACATATTAGGAAAATATATCAAAGAGATACCAATCACCCAATTAAAGTTCTAAACTTAACAGAATTGTTTAAGATAAAAAACCAAAAAGCAGGGGAATTAAAATGAATATAAACGAATTAAAAATAGGGGACTTGGTATATAGTTATTCCTCACATATATTGAATAGACGAGAATTTGATGGTTATACTTTTTTTAAAATTACTGGGGAAACTAAAAATTATTGGATTTTGGGAAATGGATATTATAAAGCCAGAAAAAGTGATTTGAAAAAAAGTGGTTCAGTATATAATTGGGAAGTCTATAAGCCAATGAATGAAGAAATTATGAAATTAAAGAAATTACAAGATGAGTGGAGGAATAATCAATGAAAAACAAAAAAATGAAAACAAACATAATCCCAAAGGAAATGAAAGAGACATCAGAAATAATAAATTGGAATCCAGAAGCATTATTTTCTTATTATCTCTGGAGTCTCTCTTTTTTAATTCTCCTTAGTTTGATTATTATTCTTTATAGAGTTAAATTAATTTTTATTATTGGACTTGCTTTAAACTTCTTCATAATCAATTCATTTTTATATATTTATATTAAAAGTTTCAAAATTAAGCCAAGAAAAACATAAAAAATGAATAAAAAAATATTAGAAATTATAGATAAAGAACTATTAGAATTTGGTTGTACAAAAGAAGATATTGAAAGAAGAGATTTGGATTCTTTTCAAGAACCAATTGTATCAATAATAAGGTTAAGACAAAAGATTATTAGGGGAATAAGAAAATGATTGAAATACAAGAAATAATAAAACAAAAAGCAGGAGAATTCAAATGAAATCAGAATATAAAATAAAATGTGATGAATGTAAAAAAACAATAAAAGAAAATGTCAGTTTTGCAGAAAGCGTAAGAGGGGGAAGATGTGAAAAATGCAAAAAGAAAGAAAAAAGATTATTGGTTTTATTGAATACCGATAATATAATTTCTTTGAGTAAATTATCAAGAGAATTTCTAAAAAACCCAATAACTATTATCCCAAAAGACATTGAAGTTTGGGAAATCGACGAAAACAATAACATGGAGAGGAGAATTTAAATGAAAATCCACAATAGAATTACAGACAGAATTAATTGGTTTGATGATCTCTATCAAGAAATACTCAAAAAAACAAAGGACCGAGAAATTGCAAAGATAATTTTTAGGAGAGTTGTTTTTGAGGAAAATTAAATCAAACAGGAGGTAAAATAATGGAAAATAAATTAATAAAGATTGTTGGAATTGTCCCAGCTGTAGCAAAATCTGGGAGTAATTATTGGAAAATCTCCACAGAATCTCACGGGAATATGAGTTGTTTTGAAAAATCGGTAGCAGATGAATTAGCAAAACACATAAACGAGCCATTTAATTGCGTTATCGCAGAGTCAAATGGATTTCAAAACATCAGAGCAATAGCCCCACAGCAAGAAGCAGAAAAACCTATAGAAGTAATCAAGATGAATGAGAAAGTGGCTGAGAATGGCTCTATGGACGAAAAAAAGGACGTAGTAAGGGCAATGAGTTTAACGCGATTGTATTACGAATTAATCTCATATACCGAAAAAGCAGAAAAAGAAAAAGAAGCAATCCTAAAAAATTATAAATATTTCTTGAATAATTTGTAAATCAATTTAGATCTATTTTTATTTTATTTTTTTTAGTTTAACTCCGGGGGAAGATTTATTTTTAAATCTTCTTCAAAAGGTAGGGAGATAATTCCTACTGCTTCTTTATCGAAGAATTAGAAATAAATCAAAATTGAAAAGGATTATATTTTTAAAGATCACCTAAAATATCGGCTGTTTTTCAGTAATCCTTAAAAAATAAATCAAAGAATCCACGGTAATCTATTAAACAAAAGTTTTAAATAGTCAGGTTTGTTTAGAAAACGAAGTTTTCTATAAAAATTATTCTCACCGCAGTTTAATAGATTGTGCATTTAAAACTTTTGTATTCTTTAATATAGCTACTCCAATATATATCTTGGAGTATATAGTTGGAGTTTATAAGATTGCCATACTTTGCCTGATAAGAAAATACTTAATTTGCCAACTCGCATCCAGCAAGCCAGCCAGTTTTAATGTTTGTGGGATGCCTCAAACATTAAAGGGGCTTGCGGGCAGAGGGCAAATTATATACAAGCCAAGCTTATTAAGTGGCTTGCTTTGAGTATTGCGTGCTTCTTGCACTTTAAGAAACAGAGGCTTGCCTGAATATCTAGCTGCAACAAGAAGTTGCAGTATTAATTCCCGGCCGTAGGAAACGGCCGGGAAAGGGAAAATAGAACTGCAGCCAAAGGCTGCAGACTAATGGCCAGCCTCACTCTGTTCGGCTGGAAAAAGGGGATGCTTGCCTACTTGCTTATCCTTAAACTCAGGCGATAGCCTGAGATAGATTATATATCCGCCTCGCTTCACTCGGCGGGATGGGAATATTACTGCAGCCGTAGGCTGCAGGGCATCACCACCCACCCTCGCTTCGCTCGGGAAGGGAAGGGGGAAGTAAAAAAATATAAAAAAGTAGGAAGTATAAAATTGAAAAAGATTAGAAAAGTTGTAAAATTACAAGAAATTAAATAAAAATAGATATAAAATCAAATAAAGATAAATTAGGATAAATTCCTGTATTTAGACTAAAATAAGCGATTCTTAGGAAAATTTTAATAAATTTTTTGTGGTTAACTCACAAAATTTTTTAGAAAAAATTTAATATCCAATAATCACCGCAATATATTTAAACAATAAGCCTTTTCTTCTCTTAACCAGCCAAAGCAGGCTTATTAGTCAGAAATCTATCTATAGGTAATTCATACATATGTATGTATGAATTGCTAACTACACTTCCCCTAGCGCGCAACGGGAAATCTTTATAAGTCTTTCGGTAAAAATTATACATATTCTCATTTTAGAACATAAATACTTATAAACTATGTATGAATAATTTAATTATGAAACAAATTAACAAACTAAAAATACTTTTCTTGGCAATATCCACATCAACTCTTTTATTTCAAACTCTATTCTTTTTTGAGATTATAACAACAGGAAGTTTTATAGGAGTAGAACCGATATTTTTAATAAGGTGGTTTGAATTTTCATTATGTATTTTTGGGTCAGGACTTGCAATTTTCTATTTAATTAAAGAAATTAAGAGGATAATTCTATGAAAAGACAGGTAACAATTACAATTAATGAAGAAATTCACAAATTAGCAAAAGAAAATAATATAAATATTTCTCAAGAATCAGAAAAAGCGATTAAAAAGTGTTTAGATCTAAAAAAGATTGAAATTCAAAGACCAACAATCTGTGAAATCTGCGGAGCAGAGGGAGAAACGGAAACTAAAGAAAGTATAAACACAAGAACTCACGGGTTAACTTGGCTCTATCCTGACGAAATTTGGATTTGTAATAGTTGTTTAATAACAAGGATGCGAAAAATTGAAAAAGGATGAAATTAAATCACAATTACAATTAATTCCTATGGATTTTCCAGTGTGTTTAGAGGATTTAGAGGAAATATTCAAAGGACAGGAATATAAAAAAAATGTTAAGAGACGAAGAAAATAAATATTGGCAATATCTTGAAGACTTTTCCTTAGAAATAGAAAGAATGATTAAATTTATTCAAAAACAACGAATTAAAGTAGATGATGAAAGAGAAAAATTGTCAAAAACAGATGAGAAATGAAAAAGCAAAATTTGAAAAACGACAAGAAAGAGAAGAAAATAAAAGAGAAAAATTCAGAGAAAGAACAAAAAACCCAAACCAAACAACATTATAATATCGGAAGACCTTGGGAAAGTTTAGATCCTTGGCAAAAAGAGGTTTTAGCCTGTAAAGGTAACCTAGTGCTGCGTTCGGGTCGTCAGGTGGGTAAATCTGCAATTATCTCAATAAAAGTGAGTGAGTATGCCTTAAATCACAAAAAAAAGCAAATTATGGTAATAGCAAAGACCGAAAGACAGGCACAACTTCTTTTTATGAAAATTTTGGCTTATTTAGGAACAACTCACAGGAGAGAAATTAAAGTAGGTAAGGACAGACCAACAAAACACAAATTATCATTAAAAAACGGCTCTGTGATTCATTGTTTGCCAGCAGGAGACACTGGATATGGAATAATGGGTTATACAATAGATATGTTAGTGGCAGATGAAGCAGCATTTATCCCCGAGGAAGTTTGGAACTCTGTAATCCCAACATTAACAATCACCAAAGGAACGATAATTTTACTTTCAACTCCATTTCTAAAACAAGGATATTATTATAATTGTTTTAATGACGCAACTTTTACTAGTTTTCATCAATCTACCGAAGACTGCCCAAGACGAGATGTTAAATTTTTAGAAAATCAAAAGAAATCATTATCAAAAGCTCAATATGCACAGATGTATTTAGGGATGTTTGTAGAAGATTTAAAACGAAAATTCCCAGATGAATTAGTAAATAAATGCTGTGTAGGAAAAAGAAGGCCCAGCATTTTATCAGGAAGAAAATATTATATTGGTTGCGATGTCGGAAGAATTAACGATCCATTCACCTATGAAATAATGGACATTACAGATAAAGATAATTTGGTGCAAGTAGAAAATATTGTAAAAGAAGAAATCCCAATCCCACAATCCACACAAGAAATCGTAGAACTAAATAAAAAATACAATTTCAAAAAAGAATACATTGATAGTGGGGGAATGGGAATTGCAGTCTGCGACATTCTAAGAGAAAACGACGAAAATAAAAGAAAAGTCGTAGAAATAAACAATGCCTCACGAAGTATTGACTATGAAAAACACAAACGAAAAATCCTAAAAAACGATTTATACAATAATTTATTTATGTTAATGGAACAAGGACGAGTAACTTTTTTAGACGATGACGAGATTAAAGCAAGTTTTAGAAGTATTTTATTTGAACACAATTTAGAAGATAAATTTGAGAAAATTTGGGGAGCAGACGCTCATATTGTAGAAGGATTAATTAGGGCCTGCTGGGGAGTAAAAGACAAAAGTTTAAATATCTACATTTATTAAAAAAAATATGGTTTACACAGGCACAATTGTAAGTGAAGCAGAAATGACTTTTTTAGCCGGGTCAGCAGTAGACGCAACAGGAAACACAGAAGCAAATCATAATTTTTTAGCAGGATACGCAGAAGCTTATTTATCAAATTTAGTAAAATATGATATTGTGACAAATTGGGCAAACATAAATTCAGAATATAAAACTCTTTTTTCAGAGTGGGCTGGAAGATTCGCAGCAAGTCAATTAATTTTATATAATACAACATCATATAATTCTTTAATAGAGGCAGAGGATTCTATAACAATGCACACATATCGGATGCAAGACATTCAAAAAATATTGGCAAAAGCAGATGTGCAAGATTTTATAGGAGTTTAAAATGACTCTAAACATTCCAAACAATACAGAATTATTTAAACAAAGAGATGTAAGAGAAACAAAAAATATCGGATTAACAGCAGAAAGTTATATCACCGTTGGAAGCAATATAGATTTAACAAATGAAAGAGTTTTAACATCAGGAGAGGGAATAAATTTAAGTGACGCTGGAGCAAATACAACTATCACAATTTCAGGAGAAGACGCAACAGACACGAACAAAGGAATTTCTAGTTTTGATACAAACGACTTCGTGGTAACAAGTGGAGCAGTAAGTTTAAAAAATAATGGTGGGGGAGATACAAATTATTGGAGCTGTGGTGGAACAGCATTTACATCTTTACATCCAGCAACAGATAGCTCATATTACGACGGAGACTTTGATTTATTGCATGTAGATGTAAACGAGAACGGAATGGCGGGGGTGCAATTACCACAAGGAGCAATAATTACTGCAGTAGTAGTATATGGAATATCAACAGCACGAGTTTGGAGTTTAAGAAAAGGAACATTAATAACAAATGGGGATAATGTAGATACAGTTACTATAGCAAGTTCAACATATGGAACAGAAACAACAGCGATAAGTTACGCAACAATAGATAATTCATTATATAGATATTTTTTCATAACAGACTTGGGAGTGGCAGGAGACACAATTTATGGGGCAAGAATTACTTACACAAATCCAAATTAAAAAACCAAAAAAATTATAAACTATGATAAATTTAAAATAAAATGAGTATGGACATAAACAAAGCAACAATCGGAAACCTATCAGGGACATTAAATAATTATAGTGTAAACCCGATAAGTATTGACTCACCGACAGGAAAAAACGAAGTAGTTTATATGAACGAAAATTTCGAATCATATATGGGATATTATAAAACAATTCCAGAATTATCATCAGCGATAGACACCAAAGCATATTGGACAGTGGGCAAAGGTTATGAAGCCGACGAAGCAACAAAAAAGATTTTACAAAATATTAGAGGATGGGGTAAAGATACTTTTAACACAATTATAGAAAATATGGTCAGAACTTATAACATAGGTGGTGACGCATTCGCAGAAATAATCAAAGACAAAGGAAAATTAATTAATCTCAAACCACTCAATCCAGCAGAGATAAAAATCGTTGTAAATTCAAAAGGGGTTTTAGTAAGATATGAACAAATATCAGGAACATCAAAACCAATAAAATTTAAACCAAATGAGATTTTTCATTTAGCTTGGAATAGAATCGCAAACGAAATTCACGGAACTTCAATTATAGAAAAAATTGTTACTATAATTTTAATGCGTAATGAAGCAATGGCAGACATTAAAACCGTATTTCATAGATATGTAAAACCTTTATGGATTTGGCAACTGGACACCGACGACCCAACTAAAATCGCAGCTTTCAAAACAAAAGCAGACCAGACCGTTCAAAATTCAGAAAATATTTATATTCCAAAGGGAACAGCAGAAGCAGAAAGAGTCTCAATTCCCCAATATTCAACATTAGACCCTCTACCTTGGATTGAGAATTTAACTCAATATTTTTTCCAAGCAACAAATATGCCAGATGTAATTCTTGGAAGTGCAAAGCAAACCGTAGAAGCAAGTGCAAAAATCCTTTATCTTGCATTTCAACAAACAATAGAAAAAAACCAATTATTTCTAGAGGAAAATATCTTAGCACAATTAGATATAAAATTAGATTTTAAATTCCCCGAGAGCATACAAGCAGATTTAATAAAAGGAAATGCAAAGGACGGCCCTATAAAAGCAAGCAAACCAAGTGATACTCAAATAAATATGGCAGGTAAAAAATGAAAGCAAAAGACAAAGATTTAATTTTCTTAAAAAAGGTATTGAGAAATGGATTAATTTTGTCAGGTTTATATTTCGTGTCAGTTTTCGCAAGTGGGAATTTAAGTTATGAACACATTAAACCAATAATTATTTTTCTATTAGGTTATGTTTTCACAGAGTTGGCAAGACATTTCGGATTGGGAACAACAATAAAAAAAGAGAAATATAAAACGATGATTTTCACATAAAATCAAAGGGGGGTAAAAAATAAATGGAAGAAAAAGATGAGTCACAGGATATTAAGAACAAAGAAAAAGAAACTACGGGGAAAAATCAAGAAGAAAAGAAAGAAGAACCCAAAAAAGAATCTTCAGGAATGATTGCAGACGCACATTTTGCAGCAGAAAGATTAGAGAAAGCAAACGCAGAGAAAAAAGAATTATTAGAAAGAGAAGAAAGACTTTTAGTAGAACAAAAATTAGCAGGTAGAAGCGTAGGAACTCAAACAGAAGAACCTAAAAAAGAAATGAGTGACGAAGAATATGCAAAAAACGCATTAAATAACTTATTACCTGAAAATGAATAATAAAGATTTAGGTCTCAAAATAGCAACAAAGAAAGAGGCTACATGGATAAAAGTAAGAGACACAGCTAAACAAAGATTAGATCAACTTAATGAAGATTTGGAAATTAACAAAGAAATCTTAAATTTAGCAGAAAGAATCATAAAAGAGGAAAAAAAATAATTCTATGGGGGGCGTTCCTAACCCCATCCCTTATTTTTTAGATACGGATTAATAATTATCATAATAGAAAGATTTATAAATAATAAAGTTAGTCCCAAATTATGACAAATGAGGCAGTATTGAAAAATAAGTTTTCTGAACCAATAGATTTCATCGTTGCAGACGGAACAGGGATAGAAAAAGGCACAGTTTTAAAAATATCTACTCCAAGAACAGCAGCCGCATCAGGAGCATCAGGAGATATATTCGCAGGAATAGCACACAGGGAAAAAATAGCAAATGATGGGCGAACAAGATTGGCATTAATTGCAGGTCCGGGAGATATTGTAAGTATGACTTGTGACGGTGTAGGTGTAACAGTCGGCGATTTAGTTAAAATTGGTGGAGCAAATTTAATCTCAACTTGGACAGGTGCAACAGACGCAGTAGCCGGGGATATGGAAAAATTAGCCTTCGGAAAAGCACTTGAAACAGGTGCAGCAAGTGCAACAATAGAGGTGAAATTAATTTAAAATGGAAGAAAAAGAAAATAAAGAAGAAGAATCTGAGGAAAACTCAGAGGACGAAGAATAATGGCAGATAGTAGAGGAATGCAAGATATTTTTGGACTGGATATTGATAGATTAGCAAAAGGTTTTGGAAATCAAAATTATAATTTTCTTCAGGAATGTCAAACAAGAAAGATGAAGGGTGATAGTGTTCGTTGGTTCCAAAAGATCGCAGGAACATTGTCAACAACCGCACCAAGCGCTACAAAAAATGTAAACCCGGGTTCAAGACCGACAACTCTTGAGGTAAGCTGGACAAGAAATACTTCATATAAAAAGAAATATTTTGTAGAAGGTTTTCTTGACGAAGAAGATATAAGTGACGCAGAAATAGACACATTCGCAACGACTATAAGAGACCTCACGGAAGTTGTAGTAAGAGATAGAGACGCAGACATTTGGGATATTATGTCAGAATCACAATCACCAAGCGAAATTCAAACATTCGCAACAACAGCCGTTGGTGGTGACCAATGGGACGCAGCAGCATACGCAGCAGATATTGTTAAAGATTTAGATCGTGCAAAAAAATTGATTAAAGATCAAGGATATGAAAGCAACGGAGCAACCTTGCTTTTAGATACTAAAGGCTATGAAAGTATGGTTAATTGGTTGATTTCAGGGAAAGGCTCAAGTATCCCAGCATTTTCAAGTGAGAAGATTAAAACTGGTGTCGTTCTACAAATATTAAATCTCAACGTAAAAGTTTCAACAAATGTAACAACAGATTTTGCTCTTGTAATCGTGCCAAAGAGAGCAGTGACATATTCAGAGAGCCAAGCAATCACAGCAAACACAACAGCAGACCCGGGAATTGGTAGAAATATAAGGGTATGGGCTTCTGGAATTGCATATAGAACTGATCCAAAAGCAATCGTGTTAATCACAGATATAAACACATAAATATAAAATGACAGAAAAAAACCAAAAGAAATTATATAATCATTTTCTTGAAAGCGGACAGAAGAAAAAAGCAGAGGAAATTCTAAAAGTTTATCCACAGTTTTTAGAATTGGAAAAAGAAGATAAAAAGAAAAAATTTAAAAAGTAATAATTCTTAGATAATTCTATATGACAGTAATTAACAAAGGTCTTGGAACTGTGAGCGAGGGAACAGGAACAATCGGAACAAAAATTCTAAATAAAAATTATCCTGTGGATGAAGGACTAATAGCAGGAACGACAAAGCAAACTAAAACACCTTATTTAGAGGAGCAAGGATTTTAAAATGGTAAATAAACAATTAATGAAGCAAATAATGCCAAAAGAAATAAAATTAACTCAACTTGGAAAAGTCGGCACAGATAGTTTAGTTATCCCAAATTATTCTGGAATAAAAAAAACAATCAGCGAGGGACACAATCTCACAACAGATGATTTAACCGAGGGTGAAATAAATATATATTCCCAATGGACGACATCAGGAACAAAAATATATTATAATTCTGGGAATGTGGGAATAAATCAAAATAATCCGGGATATGATTTCGATGTGAGTGGAGACATCAATTACACCGGCACATTATATGAAAATGGCTCAGCACTTTCAGTGACGGGGCTTTGGTCTACAGGAACAGGGGGAATTTATTACAGCTCGGGCAATGTCGGCATCGGGACGACAGCTCCAACAGAGAAATTAGATGTTAATGGAAACATAAACATAGCAGATGGAAGTTATTATAAATATGACGGACAAAATGCTTTAAGATTAGCCAAAGGAACAGATACTTTTTATGCGAATACTTTTGTTGGTTTAAGTGCTGGGAATGTAAGTGCTCAAAGACAAACAGCCTTAGGTTATCAGGCAGGTAAATTAAATACAGGAACTTATCAAACAGCAGTAGGATTTTATGCAGGTTATTCAAACACAGGAGCTCAACAAACAGCAGTCGGATATAATGCTGGTCTTTCAAACACAGGAGCTCAACAAACAGCAGTAGGATTTAATGCAGGTAATTCAAACATAGGAATTTATCAAACAGCCATTGGAATTAATGCAGGTTATTCAAACTCAGGAGATAGAGTTACTGGAGTAGGTTATTATGCAACATATAATAACACAGCAAATGATGTTGTAGCTCTTGGATACCAAGCAGGAAAGAATAATGCTTTGGCTAACCAGTTTATAGTTAAACAAGCAAATGTTAATTCTGTTCCTTTAATTCAGGGTGATTTTTTGACAGGCAATGTCGGCATCGGGACAACGGCACCAACATCAAAACTTCATATCGTAGGAATTCCAATATATGCAAATAATGCCGCAGCAATTACAGGCGGTCTTACCGTCGGTGCTTTCTATCGGACAGGCGCAGATCCCGACCCATTATGCATAGTTCATTAAATAAAAATCATTCTATCACCTATATATTTAAATACTGGTTTGCCATTAGTAAACTATGGCACAGAAATATAAACAAGTTAAATTTAAATTGTCCTCGTGGAATAAATTAAGACGTTCTTTCTACGGAAGACAAAACGAAACACTATCCGATTACATCGAAAGAATCAGCGAATATAAAAGAACAGGGGAATTAATAAAATGACACTCTACGATAAACGAGAGTTGTTTTCAGATTTCAATCCAGCATATTTTTTCTATGAAGAAAATGTTAAAGAATTTATTGAAGGGATTTTGAAAGAGATTGATAAATCTATAAGGAAATTAAATTATGTTCTATCTCAAAATCTACCAGATTTATCTCAAGCGAATTTAAGCGGGGGGGTAATTTATCTTACTTCAGCAAAAAAAATAATTAAACAAAAAGCAGGAGAATTTAAATGAAAAATAAAATATTAGAAATTATAGATAAAGAACTATTAGAATTTGGTTGTACAAAAGAAG
>CAZXJG010000105.1:0-11346 GCA_964640985.1 uncultured Melioribacteraceae bacterium
GCTGCGATTATCATAATCAATCATCATAGATCTGCGTGCTATTTCTTTAAATTATTAGTAGGTAAAAAAATAATAATAAAATAAAAAAAATGATTGAAATTGTTGATGTATATAAAAGTTTTGAATCTTTAGATGTTTTGCGCGGAGTAAATTTAAAAATAGAAACCGGAGAATCCCGTGCAATAATAGGGCGAAGCGGCTGCGGTAAAAGTGTTTTGTTAAAAATTATTGTCGGTCTGCTTTTCCCTGAAAAAGGATTTGTTAAAATAGATGGTCAAAATTTAAATGAATTAAAGCAAAAAGAGCTTTATAAAATACGCAGAAAATTCGGCTTTTTGTTTCAGGGTGCAGCCCTTTTCGATTCGATGACTGTTGAAGAAAATGTTGCTTTACCATTGATAGAAAACGGTTATAACCTTACGCCTAAAGAAATATCTAAAAAGGTTGCTGAAAAATTGGAAATGGTTGAACTTCCGAATACGGAAAATTTGAAACCTGCCGAACTTTCCGGGGGAATGAAAAAACGAGTAGGTTTAGCTCGGGCATTGATAACAGATCCGGCTTATATTTTATATGATGAACCTACAACGGGATTAGATCCTATAATGTCCGATGCGATAGATGCTTTAATTAAAGAATTAAATCATAATCTTAATGTTACTTCTATTATTGTAACTCACGATATGTTCAGTGTGAAAAACGTTTCTGAAAAAATATCCATGCTGCATAACGGTATAATTTATTATAATGGTACGATAGATGAATTTATAAATAGTAAAAATGAAGTAATTACTAATTTTATTAAAAGAAACGGTCTTTAATGTATAAAAGCAAAATAAAATATGTGTGCTCCAACTGTGGTTATGAATCGCTTAAATGGCTTGGGAAATGCCCTGTGTGTAATCAATGGAATACTATTACCGAAGAGTTGGTTGAACAAAAAAGAGGAACGCATAGAAAAAAGATCAATATTAAAGTTCCCATCACAAAATTATCCGATGAATTTCAAAATGAAGAAGAAAGAATAAAAACCGGGATTACCGAGTTCGATAGAGTGTTAGGAGGCGGGTTAATGTCGGGTTCCGTCATCTTAATTGGTGGTGATCCGGGAATTGGAAAATCTACTTTGGTTTTACAAGCAGTTTCAAAAATTGAAGGTACGGTCCTTTATGTATCCGGTGAAGAATCGGTTACACAAATAAATTTAAGAGCAAAAAGGCTTAATATTAGGTCTGATAATTTGTTTTTGCTTGCCGAAACGGATATGGATATAATTACCGCTGCTATTGAACAATCTTTACCTAAAGTTGTTGTGATAGATTCGATACAAACAATATATACACCCGAATATGAAAATGCACCCGGCACAGTTACTCAAATTAGGGAAACTACGGCTAACCTTATGCAGTTTGCCAAAAAGAGGGGGTTCTCTATTATAATTGTTGGTCATGTTACTAAAGAAGGATATATTGCCGGACCTAAAGTTCTTGAGCACATTGTGGATACTGTTTTACAGTTTGAGGGAGAAAAAAATCATAGTTACAGAATTTTACGTGCTCAAAAAAATAGATTCGGCAGTACGAACGAAATTGGAATTTTCGAAATGCACGATACCGGGCTTACCGAAATTAAAAACCCGAGTGAAATATTTTTAAGTGAGGGCGGCAATGAACTTCCCGGTTCGGCAGTTACTTCAAGTATGGAGGGTACACGACCTATTTTACTTGAAGTTCAAGCATTGGTAACTCCAACTAATTTTGGTAATCCTCAACGGGTTGCAACCGGTTTTGATTATAGAAGATTATCAATTCTTTTAGCTGTTTTGGAAAAAAGAGCTAAATTGAAACTTTCAACTTATAATGTATTTATAAATATTGCAGGCGGAATTAAAATTGATGAACCTGCTGTTGACCTTGCCGTTTGTTGTGCAATAGCCTCAAATTTAACTAATCGCTCTATTAAAAAAAATATAGTTGTTATCGGAGAAGTCGGTTTAGGTGGTGAAATTAGAGGAGTGAGTTTTATTGATAAACGAATTAAAGAAGCGGAAAAATTAGGATTTAAAACAATAATTTTACCTCAAAATAATATAAAATCTCTTAGAGAAAATTATAAAACTAAAATTGTACCCGTTAACATAATTAGTGAAGCATTGAAATTCATATTTACAGAAAGATAAATAAATTTGATTGGGGTATTCGGTTTATTTACACAAATGTTTTTATACTACCTATATGGTTAATTTTGTTTAACTTATTTATAATTAAAACATTACTCATTATTCTACTCTTTTTTTAGATATATTATGTTGCTCTAAATAGCAGTCTAATCTTTTTTATTTAAAAATCTGCCGGACTTCTTATATCTTTTTTCCCTTTGATAACTTAGTTTGAATTAGTATCTATAAAGACCAATGGAGAGACTGAAAATCTTTTACTTAATGATTCAATTTGTCTTAAATTTAATTTTCTTTTCCCATTCAGTATTTCCGATACAATTCCTTGACTTCCAATTTCTTTAAGATCACTTTGATTTAATCCGTGCTCTTCCAATAAATATTTTAGAACACCAATTGGATCTCCTTTCGGTTCTTCGATATTTCTATCTTCATAATCTTTTATTAATGTACCGAGTGTATCGATTAATGATTCTTTTACTGGATCACTTTTTCTGCTTACTTCGTCAATCAATTCATCAAGCATTTTTATTGCTCGATTATATTGTTTTTCCGAATGAATTGTTGATATTACTTTTGACACTGTTGGCCAAACTTTTATTGTCCTTTTTATTTCATTCTTTTCTTTTATCATTATCTTGCCTTCCAATCTCCTTTATTATATTCCTTATGTGTTAAAACGTGACGGATATAAATCCTTTTTGCTGAAAATACTATATATGCTATCAGTCTGTATTTATTCCCGGCAATGTTAAAAACTGTAAACTTTCCAACTTGATCTGCTTGCGGAAATGTTTTTCTTAATTCGGCAAATGAATTATAACTACTATGTTTTACTATTCTATACCATCTGTCTAATGGTTCAGCTGAATCGGAATATTTTTCGCTGAATTTAAGCAATCTTTTCCTTGTAATAATATGCATAAACAAATATATCTCATAACGAGATATTTGTCAAATAATTTCTCTATGTATAATTCAAATTTGCCCGTTCTTTTTTTAAGGCATAACGCCAAAGCTCAGTAGCCATTTTTTGGCCGCGGGTAACGGTCCGCTGCAGCGCTTTTGTTAGACGATTTTATTTTCAAGTTGTTGAAATGATAGTTCTGAAATATTTGCTTGAGACTTAGCATGTTCAATAGTCATATTTACTAAGTTACCCATTTTATCTAAATCGATATAAATATTTTCATTAATTTCTTTTGTTTCCTCTACGGGATGCGTAGAGAATTCCACCAAGGCCGTGTCTGTATCCAAAAAATATTTTATTTTCATTGCTTTCCTCCTTTGAAATTTCTATCAAAAAATGCGTTATGAACTGTTTCTCCATCTTTAAGCAAAATTACTCGTAGAAATTTATTTATTTCTTCTATTTTTGCCCATTTTCGAATTCTTCCATCTGATTGAAATTCTGTTTGGTCAGGACTATCGATAACTTGTTAAATCCATTCTATTTTTATGCATGCTCTATCTGATCGTTGTCTTGTGTAAAGAAAATATTGTGTAAATTTCATTTTTTTTATCTTCGTTCAACATAAAATTATGTGTACTAATGGAAAAAGGAAATGTTGCTTCCATAACTACCTAATCTTATATGGTTAATTTTGTTTAACTTATTTATAATTAAAACATTACTCATTATTCTACTCTTTTTTTAGATATATTATGTTGCTCTAAATAGCATTCTAATCTTTTTTATTTAAAAATCTGCCGGACTTCTTATATCTTTTCCCACCTTGATTGAGTACAATGGGGATAAATCATAATTATTTCCTTTAGAATCTCTCACTAAAATTTGGTTGTAACCAAAATCAATATCTTTAACTCTTAATTCTAAACTTTCTGATAATCTTAAACCCGATCCGTATAAAAGCATTTCAATCAATCAATTGGTTTTCTTCAAATTTAATTTTAATTTAGTTAATAACTCACGTTACGCAAAAATATCAATATTGTTAATTATTTTTAGAACTTCATGGCAAAGCAAGCTTTAAGATTTATCAGTTCGTCAAAAGCGGCACGATTTGCAGAAATATAAAATTTTGTTCTTAATGCTGTTGGATTTAACTCCGATTTCAAACTCAAATATTCCAACTTGAAAAATGCATATATCGATGTAAAAATATGATTACTCTGTGTTCTGACTCTTTTTGTTGGAGACTTGTATAAACAAACATGTTGCTTTAATGACTTGTGATATTCTTCTACCTTCCACCGTTTATGGTAGATTGCTATAATTTGTTCGTATGTTAATGTTAGATCACTACTGACCAAATAAAGAACACCTTCAGTTCCATCTGCGTTTTTTGGGTATCCATCCCTTTGGGAAAAGACTTGCTTTATTAACAAAAGCGGGAAACTTACTCCTTCTAAATATATTCCTTGTTGCATGTTCTCTTTCAGTTTGAGCGCACTTAATGTAACATACTTCCCAGAAAGTTTATCTTTTTTACTTTGAGCTATTTTTCTATTTGTCTTTATCGGCATTATAAAATCTTTTTTCAGCGATTCCTTTACTAACATCATATTCTCTTTTGATGCATACCAAACATCATTTAACACATATTTGAATTTGATATTATTTTTAATACATACTTTTAGCATCTCTCTATATTGTTCGTTTTTCGTTTTCTCACTAATTCGTTTTTCTTTCTTTGTCTTTCTCACTAAATCAAACGATACCTGTATTCTAAAGCCTTGACTGTAATAGAGTGCGGTTATAATATTTACCCCCTTGACTGACCGCGCCCCTTGCTGTGATCATGATGCCAACAGATTATTTCGTTTTCATCCGTACTTGGCTTTTCCTCTATCGTATCGTCTATTATTATTACTCCATCTTCTCTCTGTATTTGTCTTACCGTACGTTTTATTAATGACCATAACTCTGCTGATGTGAAATCTTCCGAACTTAAAAATCTTGTAACCTTATCGTGACTTATTTTCCCCTCTGATAATATCGATAGACCGAACACACCATTTTAAGGAAGGTTATTTTACGTTTCTCTTCGCAATATTAAATTGCTAATTTGTTAACATAACAGTATTAACAACTAAATCTTTGTTTTTTCCCCGTAAAGAAAACGGGAGAAAATCAATTAGAATATAATTTTGCAAAACATACCCAAAAAGTAGAAAATTATATAAAGCCTGAAGTTTGAAGCCTGAAGCACGAAGTCATACATCTGTCTCTCATCTTCTATCTTTTGACTTTTAACTTCTATCTTGCTGCTCTATGTTAACTTCAGCTTTTTCTTCTATTTCAACTTCTTTTTCTTTTCTGGGAACTGTTCGTAAAAAATCACCATACTGCATAGGTTCTTCTAATCTACAAGACCAAACTAATTTATCGTTGCCGTTTTTATCTTTCCAAACGGTTATATCGGGACAACCGTCACACATACTCTGGTCTCCATTTTCCAAGAAATCGACAGGTTGAATAATCATTATTGATTGCATATAAACTTTATTATATGCTTTGAACGGATTAACAAGAACATGTTTAATATAATTTTTAGCTGCCTTTCTAACACTTGAATTAAAAGGCCATAAACTAAACAGTGTTGAACGTCCTAAGCTTAAAGCTTTTGGTGTAGCATAAGATAAATAACGGTTGTTTTTATAGTGGTAAGTAGTCATAACCATTTCTAAAAATTTATTATTAAAATAACCGAACATTTTATCTTTTGTACCAATACGCTCGGTTAACAACCACTTATAATGATCTGCCCTTTTTGTCCCGTTAAGATAAGCGGCGGGTGTAAAATCGGGAAATCTTTTTCTAATTTCCTTTACTACATTTACCGAAGAAATATCAATGGTTTCTTCCTCATCCGAATGATACATAATTTCGTTCCATTGTATTTTTTCAGCTCCCGCATAAAAATCAAAAGACAGTGATGGAGTGATATATCTAAAACAAATAAATACCATAGTATTAACAATATCTATATGCTTTTGTGCCCATTGAACAAGATCAGGTACATATTTTAACGTATCACTGTAAACTGTGGAATTAAAGGAACAAGATATATCGCCTTGTTCGGCTAACATTTCAGCATAATGGAGTCTTAGTTCGTTTAACTCAATTTCATTTTTACCTTCCCATTTTGGTCCTCTGCCTTTACCTTGTTTGCTATCAATATGAAACGTAAATCCAAAAACGCCGGCTTTTTTCAATTCTTTTAATAATTCTTTTGTAAGTGCAATACCATTTGAGTTGATAATCGGTTTTAAGCCTCGTGATTTTATTTCCGCAACTAATTCCACAATATCAGGATAAAGAAGTGGTTCGCCACCTGCAATTGATATACAATCTGATTTTCTTAATGATTCAAAAACATCTAATTCGTGTTTTACTTGTGAAAGAGGTTTATGAGAATTTTTTATGTTTTTACGGTAGCATCCAAAACAACTCAGATTGCAGCGGGCGGTTGGTTCTAACCACGAAATTCCGTTATCAGGTAAGGTCCATGGCAATCGATAAAGAGTATCCAATTTAATATAAGGTTGTTCCATTATATCTCCTATCAATTTGTATGATGAAGTAATTTCAAATATTTATTTTACATATTATTTTTTTTAACCATTTTACTATTTAAATAAACCAATTTTTTATTTGGAATATTCATTGTGCCTATTCCATATTTGTAAATGAAATATATAAAAGAACTGTTAACGCAATAGAGAATTCAAATAATTCAACGAACTAAAAGAACAGGGATTTTAGCTTTTCTAGAAACTTTTTCTGCCGTGCTTCCTAATAACATTCTTTCTACTGCGGTACGGCCGATATGTCCCATAAAAATGCAAGTCATATCCTCAGTATCGGCATAAGTTAATATCTCGTCGAAAGGGATACCTTCTTTAATTACGGCAGTTACTTTAAGACCTGCATTTTCAAGTTCTTTTTTCCAGAGTTGTAATTTTTTTTCGGTAATCTTTACAATTTCACCTTGAAATTGTAAATTTTCGATCTCAATTGTGTCCATATAAGTATTATATGAGAATATTCTTACATCAACAACGTTAAGCAGAACAACCTCTTTAATATTACATCTCGCTATTTTAATAATCTCATTTTTAACTTTTTCCGAAGATTTTGAGAAATCTGTTGGGAAAAGGATTTTTGAAAACATATTAACTCCACAATTGTGTAAGTAATAAGAATTTGAATTTCAATCGTTTTATTGCAGAAATGAAAAATTTTAAATTTTAATAACCGAATTTTTCGAATTACCAAAATGTGTTAAAATTTGATCATCTGCATCAGGTTCATTAGCCCACTGTTCTCCGTCTAATAAATATCTAAATTTATATTCTTTCCCTTTGTCAAGATCGATTGTTGTTGAAAATGATCGGTCTTTTTTAAGTTTAAGCATAATATTAGCATTTATATCCCATTGATTAAAATCGCCAAGTACGCTGGCAGTCTTAAATCTTTCCCCGATTTCTTTAGGAATTGTAAAAGTAACTTTACAGATCGGTTTATTTTTCAAATATTTTTTTTTGAGCGCCAAAGTAACCTCCAGGTTATAATTAAAGTTTAAAATTCAAATTTAAAATTTTTAGATTACAAAGAAAATTTGAATTTATTTTCTTGATATTTTTATTTATACTCTTTATCACAATATGTTTCACATATTACATTTCTTTGAAGCTATATTAAGAAATTTTAACTTTTTCCAACATCAATGCCCAAGTAATATCATCATAAGAAATTACACCGATTAATTTTCCGTCTTCAACAACAGGCAATTGCTTAATTTTGTAAGCAATCATTAAAGAGCCGGCTTCAATTAAAGACATATTCGGTTTAATCCTTTCAGGTTCTTTAGTCATAATGTCTTTCGCATATTTATTCATTAAACCGTTTGTGTGACTTTCTATTTTTTCGGGGTTTAACCAATACGATTCATTTTGGAGGAAATCATTATACAAAGGAAGTAATCGTCGAAAAATATCGGTATGTGTAATTATTCCGTCAACATTATAATTTTCGGAAACAATAATAATACATTGAAGTTTATATTTGTGCATCAATAAAACAATTTCTTTTACGGGTGTTTCGGGCGTAACAGTAATAACGGATTTCGTCATATAATCTCTAACAATCATTCTTAAGTCTCCTTTCGTGTTGTGAAGGCTTATACCATAAAAGTTATTGTTGCATTAAAAATGTTTTATTTTTTGGGTTTAGATGTCTCTCATTCAAATTCCCCATTAAATTAAATCCCGATAAATAAAGGTTTTTTCTCTTCTTGAACTAAAAATGTTGTTACACTTCCAAAAAAGAATTTTTTAATAAAATGTTTTGAATGAGCACCTAAAACAATCAAATCAGCCCAATCTAAATATGATGTTTTAATTGCATCAATAATGGATTTATGTATTAACTCTGTTTTAAAATTTTTTAATTTATAAGATTCTAAATATTTTCTTGCCATTTTTAAATGATAATCAGCAACCTCTTCTTTATCGGACGACATTACAACTTTAATATTATAATCATAAAGTGAAGCTATATTCGCAAATTGTTTCAAAGATTTTACAGAAACGGGACTTCCGTCAAAAGCAATTAGTACATTTTTGATATTTTGATAATGATCCGGAACAGCTAAAATGGGAGTGATGGAAAAGTCCAAAATTTTATGGAAAACATCTCCTTTATCTTTGTCTCCGTCGAATTTATAGTACGATCTTAAACCCATTACCACCAAATCGTAATATCTTGATATTTGGTTAATTCTGGCACTTGGGCTGCCTTGTTCTTCCATAGCTTTATGAGCGATAGAATTTTTAGAACATTTAAGAGTAAATTTGTTCAATAGTTTTTCTATGCGTTGTTTTGCTTGTTCAAGTTTAAATTTTTCCATCTTTTCCGCCCAATAAATTCCGCCTAAGGGAACTGAACCAATCGATTCCTCAATATCCGGAACATCTAATATTACTAATCCGGTAATCTCTGCATTGTGTTTTTTAGATAGGTAGCAAGCATATTCTAAAGCTGCGTCGGTATAGCTTGAAGGGTCTAATGGAAGCAATATCCTGTGTATCATTTTTTTACCATATAATTATTTGAAATATATTTTAACATCTATTATTTTAATATAAATAAAAAATATTTCATCCAACTGATTTTCTGTTTTTATTCAGAATATTTCCACTAATTAAACATTAAATCAGTTTGTCTGTTCCAACCCTTCAATTTACAAGAAAAATATATTTGGTAATATTTTTGTTTTTATGTAAGAAAATCATTGTAATTCACAACTTTGGTCATTCAATGGTCATTTAAAAGCCAAAGGACACGAAGCAATAACTGACTTAATGACGGCGAAGCCAAATGACATAAAACAATGTTTGCAGCTTGCCACAATAGGAATGTATGGTTGAAGGTAATTACTCCGGCAGCTATCGTATTGATTAATTACTTTTTGACAAAAATAAAAAGTTCGATAGCTTTTTTCCATACAATCATTCATTTCCTTATGTGTTTGCTTACTTCATAATTTTAAAATCCTATCACTATTTTTTTAGTATTTATTAATTTATTTAAATCATTATTACTAATATCAAATATTATGCCACCTCTTAAGGTTTGAAATTTACGTGAAAACTAATTATTTAAAAAACAAATTATAAATACAAATATTATTTTTGAAAAAAGTGAAATTGCATTTCCCGATTCAAGGAAAGTTTTCGTAGTAAACTATTTATTATTTAAAACCTGATAAAATCAGATGAGTTTCATCAAAAAAGGTATTTTTCTTGTGAAGAAGCTTTTATAGGGGAAGATTCAAGAATCTTGTATTTTTTATTTTATTTTGGACAGATGTGAGCATTCTGAAAATAAGGAAATAAATTACTGATTTATGCTACAATTTTAGCGCTTAAAATTTTATCTAATTTTTTCTTCAGTTTTTCTTTAGCGGATTGTACTTGTTTGTAAATTAAATTTACTTTTTTAAATTCGTGAATTTTAACATCTCGAATTTGAGTATCAATATAAATATCCGGTTTTATTCTTTTTAATTTTTCTTTAATAATAGATCTTTGCATCATTTGAAAACCGGCAAAAAGAATTTCGTAAGCAGCAGGTGTAGTTTCAATATTTTTAATATTATTGGTGGTAACATCAATGGCAATAATTATATCGACATCGTCTTGAATAATATCGTATGGTAAAGGATTTGAAATACCACCGTCGATCATTAACGTGTTTTTAAATCTAACAGGTGCAAAAAAACCCGGTATCGAATAACTTGCTTGTATTGCATTTAGCAAATTACCCGTTTCTAAAATTTTCATTTCATTAGTCTTAAAATCGGTTGCAACAATTTTCATTGGTATTTTAAGTTCATCGAAATTTTTAACTTTAATTTTCTCACCTAAAAAGTCAACAAGTTTTTTGCCTTTAATTAAGCCTCCGGTTTTTATTTTAGGGTCTATAAAGTTAAAGGCTTTTATAATATCGGAGCGTTTGTATATTTCCCAAAGTCTAATATTTTTAGTAAAAATTATTTCATCAACAGTTTCTTTGATTTCTTTTGCCGATATTCCAGAAGCATATACGGCACCAATAATAGCGCCTATACTTGTTCCTGCAATAATATGTGGTTTTATCCCTAATTCTTCAAATACCTCGAGGAATACGATATGTGCTAATCCTCTCGCTCCACCGGCTCCTAATGCTAACCCTATTTTCATTGTCTTTTAACTCTTTTAATTATTCGTAATATTATTGTTGGGAAAATTTTTATTTTCAGATTCAATTTTTTCTTGTTTCTTTTTTTCAAATTTGAATTTTCTATTGAGTCTGAAAAGATAAAATAGAATAATAAAAATAAGTAAATCAAGTAAAAGAAATGGTATTGCACTTATACTGACCATAAGCCACTCAAAATTGAATCCGGTTGGGCTTTGAACCCATATTTTTCGTAATGCAAGATAATCTAAAAATAACCAAGTAAGAGAAAGTATTGCAATAACCAAAGTTATTAATGAAAGATTTTTAATTTTTTGTAATATTTTTTCCATGTTAAAAAATATTCCTATTAAAAAAGTTTTATATTAAAAATAAAAAATTTTATCTTCTAAAATAATTTATTTCAAACAAAATATTCTATTAAATTTATATTTAAAGAAATAGCACGCAGATCTATGATGAT
>CAZXJG010000106.1:0-4576 GCA_964640985.1 uncultured Melioribacteraceae bacterium
AATATTGAAAGAAAATTTATATAAACATTAATAGAATGATTGTATGGCTGTATGATTGTATGAAAGAAAAAGATTTTTATGCTTTTCAATCAATCATACAGTCATACGCACAGCGTCCTTCGGACAAACATATTTTTTAAATTCCCAGTAGTATATGTAAATGTTTATACCCTCCCTCTTTTTTTTTGCGGTTTACCGCGCTATGAGGCTACTCCCATTTAAACACTTTCAGGATAATGAGTAATATTCATAATTGATTTATATAACGGTTGTAATTTCCCATACATTTTTTTATAAACCTCGTTGTAAAGCCTGTTGTATTTTTTAACCGATTCAAACTGCGGGTTAAATATCTTCCCTTTGTTTGTCATATTATTTACAGCAGTTTCCAGATTTTGATAAACGCCGGTGCCTACAGCCGCAAGTATTGCCGCACCGAGACCGGAAGTTTCGTAAACCGACGGTCTGATTACGGACATTCCAAAAACATTCGCTGTAATTTGCATCATCAAATCACTTTTAGAACCGCCGCCGGAAACATATAACTCGGTTATTTTTGTTTTTGTTTTTCTCTCTATCCGTTCTTTGCCCTCACGTAAAGCATAGGCAAGTCCCTCTAAAATTGCTCTGTACATATGTTCTTTTTTATGAACACTGCCGAATCCAATAATTCCTCCCTTTGCTTCAATTCCAGGGAATTTGATTCCCGGGCTCCAATATGGCTGTAAAACAAGCCCCATTGAGCCGTCCGGTACTTTTGAAGCGAGTCTTTCAAGTAATACTTCAGGTGCAATTCCTTCTCTATCTGCGGTTTTTTGCTCAATTTGTGCAAATTGTTCTTTAAACCATGTAACCATCCAGAACCCCCTGAAAATTTGGACTTCGAGATTAAACGATCCTTTTTCAGCACTTGGATATGCAGGCAAAAAGAAAACAGGTTCAATATATTTACTTGAATTAACATTTATTGTTGCCGTCGTACCAAAACCGATACAACCTTGCCAAAGGTCAATACATCCTGAGCCGATGGTTTCACAAGCTTTATCGGATGCAGCCGCAATAACAGGCAGTCCTCCGGGCAACCCTGTAAATTCGGATGCTTCGGCAGTTACCACTCCGAGTTGATCTCCCGGTTGTATTAATTTAGGCAGAACTTTATGCTTTACGGGTACTGCGCTCATTTTCCAACTGCTGCTCTTTGCCCATTGTTGTTTTCGATAATCGAAAGGAAGATAACCAACTTGGCATCCGGTAGAATCAACGAACTTATTTGTTATTTTATAAGAAAGATAACCTGATAATAAAAGAAAATGTTTCGTTTTTTCCCAAATTTCAGATTGATTTTCTCTAATCCAATTAGCTTCCGCTTCCGCTTGAAAATACCGTAATATTTTTCTTAACCCCGGTATTTTGAAAACTAAATTCCAAGGTAATTTTAATTTGGGCAATTTATTAGCCCTGCGTTGATCAAGCCAAAGAATGGCATCTCTGAGCGGTTTACCATTGCCGTCAAGATTAACAACCGTTCCTCTTTGGGATGTAATTGCAGCGCCGGCAATTAAATTGGGATCTACGTTCCCTTTCTTAAAAAGATTTCTGCATGCTTCACCTAATTTCTCCCAATAATATTCCGGGTTTTGCTCTGCCCAGCCAGGTTTTGGAGAGTGGTAAGCGGGTTTATAAATAACCCGTTCGCTGTCGATTATTTCGCCTTTTTTATCAAATGCCAAGGCTCTAACACTTTGTGTGCCTACATCAATTGTAAATAAAATATTTTTATCATCTGCCAATTGTTTCTCAAGTAATTAATATTAAATAATTTATTTTAATCAATCAAATCGGGACTATAAGCATTTTCCCATAAAGATAGATAACGGGAAATTTCGCTTTCCCAACGTTCATTGTCCCGGAATAAATCATAAATACTTCTTTAATAAATGGTTCAAAAAAAAAATAATTTTCCGCTTTACAATACGAGATTTTTTTCGAAAGATTTCCAACGATTCATCGGGCAAGCTCTCCTCATCACTGGAAATCTTAAAACCATTTACGCTATCGCGGTTACTAAACAAATTTAATTCGTAATAATACCTCCAGCTTGTAGTTCACAGTGGTTTAGTTAATTTACCTTTATGATATATAAATTATTGAATGATAGCCAACTTAACAATTTTAATTTTATTTAATCTCGGCATATCGATATACACAATATAAATTCCACTAGCTACTTTATAGCCATTATTATTTTTTAGATACCATCTATCAAACTGACCGCTCGCCGATTCGTGTATAATTGTTTTAACTAATATTCCGCTTAAATCAAAGATTCGTATTGTTGCATTATTTGGTAAATGATTAAAAGTTACATAATCCGTACTTTTTGCTTGTCCGCAAGTTTGAAATGTGTAATATGGATTCGGGAATACATTTATATTATTTACATCTGCTTTTGCTAAATCAACATTATTTTTTACAACAGGTGCCGTAAATTCAAAAATATCACCGGGTAAGTTTATTAAGTTAGGTATTATAGAAATTGTAAACGGAGCTTCTAAGTACTGATGGAATCCTCTATCCCTCGGCCAAATGAAATACATGTTATCTTTTCTTAATGCATTATTAACGTTATTATAAAAAGTTGGGTCGTATGAAGTATTGCTAATTATAATATATTCATTTCCTCCCTGTTGTGCGAAACTGCTTCCATTCCAGCCCATATCCCACTTTAAATTTGCTTTTCCATTTATTGAATCTTCTACAAACGATACGTTTACTTGCCTTGGATTTAACGAATCGCTAATATCCCAAGCTGTAAAAGGCATCCATCCTATTCCAGCGTAAGCATATTTTTTATCTTTTCTGTAAGTTGCTCCTTGCGACCATCCGTTTGCTTCCGAAGGTGTTTTCTTTCCGCTTCCTCCGGTAAACCTTAATTCTATAGGAACGTAATTATAAAAAGGTAATGCGTTTTTCCAAAACTTTGTTCCTATATCCATTCCTCCAAAGAATTGGGTTCCACCCCAATCAACTCCACTTACCCATCTTTCTCCGGTATAACTCCACCTTTTTATTCCTTTGGGTGGGCTTATAACCTTAGGCATTATTCCATTTACAATTATATAATTATTATCACCCGATTGATTGTTTTGGTTAGCCAAAATTATTTTTCCTGTAATTTTCTCTTTTAAGTTCCAGACTACATCTCTGTTTAATGTATCGAAAGTTACTTGGTAAGTTTTACCATCGGTTTTTGTAGGATTTACTACAATAGGAATAAGTGAACCTTCACTTTTACCGGTGTGCAAACTAACAAGTGTATCTCCAAAGGTAGAACCATATCTTATTCCGGGGGGTACTGACTGCGGTATTGCTTCTGTTACAATAACCGGCGATCTAATTATATGGAATGGAAAAATGGGAGATTTATTATACGCATAAGATATTACTGCAAAATAATAAGTTTGTCCGTCAAATAAAGCAGTGTGTCTTAATGTATCTCTTGTTATTTTTATAAATCTTGTGATTCCGTTATCTTTTCCGCTTACTTGCAGTTTTGGAATGTTAACCCAATTAGCATCTTTTACCGTATCGTATACAGCCGTTATACCATCGACTAAATCAAAACTACCAATCTTTGTCCCTTCGTCAATGCCGGCTGTCTTGGAAGGAAGTTGGTAAACTTCATAGCCTTCAAAGTTATAATTTTCCTCCGAGAAGTTTTCTACAGAGTTAATGTTTTTTTGATTTGTTCCCCAGTTTAATACAATTTTCTTATCTAAAGGGATTACTTCTACTTTGGGTGGTTTAATAACCGGCATTTTAAATTGCAGTCTATCAAAATACTTTTGAATTTTTCTATCATTTTCTTTTAACTTTGTAATACTATTTAGATAAGACTTACCTTGTCCAACTATTAAAGCAATTACAACTTCAGCGGTATCGTTTAAATTCATTGTGAATGGTCCGGTCATTAACCACAATCTTCTATCACCCGGACCATCAGCAAATCCGTCAATCAGTCCGGTACCCGTTACCGGATCACCCGGTAAAAAATAAGTGCCGTGGGATGTTACTTTTGCTAAATTGGAAGGGAAGTTTTCTCCTCTTGGATATCTTGGTTCAGGAAGTTTCCCTCTCATAAAATTGAAATATTCCAACGTACCGTTATAATTAAAGGAAGGATCAGAAAATGTTTCACCTGGAGCAAGACGAATAAAAGTGCTCATTGTCCATTTGTTTACATATTTATATCCTTTCCTCCATTTTAAGTTAACTATTGCGCTATCATTCGGATTGCCGGTAAATTTTGATACTCCTTGTAGAATAGAATACCCTCCTGCCGGTGGAACCATTCCCAAACTTGAATAAATTTTATCATCATTATTTGAATTATAAGTATATCCTAAATTTAGTACTGTATCACATCCTGCATAATCATCAGTTGGTACTCCGAGATCAGTATCCGACCATTGGTTAATATACATACTATCAATATGTGCATTAGCCGGTGTATCCGAAGTCCCTTTGTAAACCAAGTCTACTTTTTTGAATATTGTATTGCCCAATGCTCCGGTGT
>CAZXJG010000106.1:4586-11309 GCA_964640985.1 uncultured Melioribacteraceae bacterium
TATGAATATGCCCAATATGTTTCCATAATTTCCAATCCTATTGGGATTGAGCCGTAATTGGCAATAGATTTTGAATCATCATATTTTATAAATATAGTTTGTGATGCACCCGGAACACCGGGAATATCAATTGTAGGGTCGTACTTACCATCACCGTCAACATCTTCATAAATTGCTCCTTCATCTGCAGGCCATTCGTACCAGTCCTTTTTATATTGTTCCCGTAACTGCTTAATATCGGTCTTTGTAACATTTTTTACCGGTTTTAAAAAATAATTTGCGGCATCCCTTGTAAGATCACCGGTCTTATAATCCGGTCTTACTCTGTATAATCGTATTATTGCTTTACAACCGCTGATATAGGTATTACCGCTAACTCTTACCTTTTGTGTTTTCCCATCATAAACCAGTCCGCCCCAAACAATACCTTCGGAAAAAATTATGCCCGCATCTGCCCCGTTGGGATAACTTCCGTTCCATGATCCTGACTTTACTCTCCAATCATGAAAACCATTATTGCTAACCCAGCTCGTTATATTACTTACGTCTATTATACTCTGCACCGGGTTATCAGAATCATTTGCTAATACCGGTTTTCTAAATATTTTATTTCTTTTGATATTATTTTGAGAAATCAAGTTTGAATTAAATATGATTATGAAGAATAAAACAAATATGATTTTTAAGTAACTTATTCTTTTCATTTTTATTATCTCATATTAAAATATCAGTTTGAAAATATATTTTAAACATTTATTCAAAATAATACAAATATTCACGGGATTCTCAATTGTCCATTTATGCCATTTCTTAGTGATTATTCTTTTCACTGCTGCATCTGAATAATAAAACAATCAATAAAAGAAATAAGAGAAGTTTTTTCATGATAAAATTTCCCCTGATTTAATTAGTAAATATATCTAACCCGTTCGCTGTCGATTATTTCGCCTTTTTTATCAAATGCCAAGGCTCTAACACTTTGTGTGCCTACATCAATTGTAAATAAAATATTTTTATCATCTGCCAATTGTTTCTCAAGTAATTAATATTAAATAATTTATTTTAATCAATCAAATCGGGGCTATAAGCATTTTCCCATAAAGATAGATAATGTGAAATTTCGCTTTCCCAACGTTCATTGTCCCAATTAAGACAAGGCTGTAATATGGTTCTGATTTTATCAATTTGTGAAGCACCGCCATGGTCAATTAACAAACCGAGTCTCGTGCGCCGCATAAGAAGATCGTCAAGATGAACAATATTTTCATTTTTTGCTGCCCATATTAATTCTGCCCATAATATATCTGTATTTTCAATTTTATCAAAAGATTTTTCATCTGTTCCCTTCAATAAATCAAAAGTATTTTGTCCGTATCTCCCCAAAAGTCTTCTAATCTGCCATTCATCAATTTTTGTAATTTGAGAAAAATCTTCATTTTTTTTATTGTTTGTTGAAATTTCTTTTTGTGCTTGTACCGTTGCAGTTAACTGTTTTTTTACCTCTTTCAATGTTCGCCGGGCAAGCAGACCAAAAGTTGTGAGTTTTCCGCCTGTAACGGTAATCATTCCTTTTTCGCGCCAAACGGCAAATTCTCTCGATTCTTTTGACGGGTCTTTTTTACCTGTATTTATAACGGGACGTACACCTGCAAAAGTTGAAAGGACATCCTTTTGAGTGAGACTTAAAGAAGGGAACCAATAATTAATAGCTTCAAGAAGATATTTCCCTTCATTAACGGTTATTTTAGGCTCTTTCTCCAATGAAAATTTATGATCAACATCTGTAGTGCCGAATAGAGTAATACCTTCCCACGGGAAAACATACAATGGTCGTCCATCATTCGGGTGAGTTAATGCAATGGCTTGTGAAATAGGAACGCGCCAGCGTGGAAATATTAAATGGCTTCCTCGAAGCAGACGCAGCTTTGGTTTTCTGCCTATTTGATTTCGTATTTTATCTGTCCAAGCACCTGTTGCGTTTATTATTACTTGCCCTTTAATTTCAATTTCTTCACCGCTTACTGAATCTATGGTTATCACACCGGTAACTTTGTCCATTTTATCTTTAACTAATTCTTTTACAATAAAATAGTTTAATGCAGTACCGCCAAGTTGTTCGCTTTCTTGAATTATTTTTAATACAAGTCTTGCATCATCTGTGCGTGCATCCCGGAAATTAAATCCCCCTGATAATAAATTACCTTTAAGTTCAGGCGCTTTCATATTAAATTGAGCCTCTTCCAAATATTCGTGATGCCAATTAAATGCAATTAAATCGTAAATGGTTAAACCGGCTTTCATTAGTAATTTAGAAATAAAATCTTTTTTTCTAATCGGCACTAAAAATCCAAGCGGTTCAACCAATCCTTTATACTTACGTAATAATTTTTCTCTTTCTCTAACAGAATACCAGGTTAACCCTATTTGTCCTTGCTTAAGATACCGGAGTCCGCCATGTACCAATTTACCTGATCGGCTTGATGTACCCCATCCAAAATCTTTTTGTTCTAATAATAAACATGTTAATCCGCTTTTGACACCTTCGTTAAATATGCCGGCGCCTGTAATGCCGCCGCCGATTATGATTAAATCCCACTTCATCTTCAACGTAGCTAATTTGTCTTCCCGCTTTTTCATCTTTTTATATTTTTAAATTTTCAAAAATATTGATTGAAAACACTCTGTCATGCTGATAAATCCGCCGCGGCGGACAGCATCTCAATTGTCATGTGTAAGAAATTCCGACCTTCACCGGAATGACGCCATGTTTTTCATAATCGTTAATCTGTGGTTAAAAAAAAGAATAATAAACCACAGATAGCACAGATTATTCACAGATTCTCACCGATTTTTTTATCTATTAATGCGGCTAAAGCCAACAGATTTTTTCTTATTTATTCCACGACCTGAAGGTTGTGGCAATTTAATCAACCTTGAAAATCCACCTTCTTTGGAGGTGGTCATGTATTTCACTGTTGCCACCGACCACTCGGTGGCAAACACAAATAGATAAATTGAATGATGAATATCGATTAACGAACAATGATTTACGATGTAACTCGAAAACATCGAAAGTCTAAAATCGTTAATCGGTGTTCGATATTCAAAAAGCAGAGAACTCTCAAAAGCCTCATAGAGGGCAAACCAAAGCCACCTTCTAAGAAGGTGGATTATTTAATCAATAAGTTTACCGGGGTTCATAATTTCCCCGGGGTCTGTTGTTTTGCATAATGAGCGAATCATTTTAATACCGAGTTCGCCTTTTTCAAACTTCAAATATGGAAGATGGTCAATTCCTACTCCGTGTTGATGACTGATTGTACCTCCATTTTTTATAATTGCTTCGGAAGCGGCTTTTTTTAAGATACGCCATTTTGTCATTGTATCATCGGGATTTTCGCTGATTCGAAAAATAAATGTTGTGTAAATACTGGAGCCGTTGGAATAAATATGCGAAAGATGAGTAAATACATGAACTTTTTCACCATATCCTGATAATATATTTTTCAAACTGTTTTCAATCGCATTAATAGTACTTTCCAATTTAGCCCATGGAACTGCAGTTTCAAGAGTATCAACCGCGTACCCTTTTTCCCACATTGTGTTTCTTATGTAAGGTAGTCTAAATCTATTTTTTAACCATTCATCACCCGGCCGTTTCCCTACATGAATTCCGCCATATTTTTTTATTACTTTTAATGCGTCTTTTATTATTTCCGAAGCATTTTTGGAATTGCCTACAGCGCCGAATAAAAGCATACATTTTTTATCCCCTATGCCTCTAAAAGAAAGATATTTGTTCAAGAGTTTTATCCCTTTTTGTTTATTGCTGAGCGATAAAGATGTTCCGGTTTCTTCCGGCAGGCTTAATCTTATCATTGTAAGATGCAAATCATTCTGAGCCATTTCACGCACTGCGGAAATACCTTTTCCGGTTTCTCCGAAAAAAGCTGCATGAAAAATTTCTTTTTCAGGCAAAGGGAAAATTTTTACTTTTACCTCAGTAATTATTCCCAACCTTCCTTCAGAACCAAGTATAAATTCTTTTATATCAGGTCCTGCTGCAGAGTCGGGGAAATCGGGGATAATAATTTTACCACTCGGTGTAATAATCTTACCGCCAATAAACAATTGTTTAATACTTCCATATTTAAGCGAAAATTGTCCTGCCGAACGAGTAGCAACCCAGCCGCCGAGAGTTGAATATTCGAATGATTGAGGGAAATGTCCGAGAGTAAATCCCACAGCTCGAAGTTCCGCTTCAAGATCGGCACCGTTTATACCTGCTTGAAATGCGGCTGTATTCCCATTTTTATCAATAGATAACAATTTATTCATGCGGCTCATATCTACTGAAATTACAGGTTTTTCTGTTTTTGGTACTGTGAGATGCCCAACTACGCTTGTGCCGCCGCCGTAAGGAATAATAATTGAACCTGTTTGTTCTGCAAAATTAAAAATTTCGGTTATCTCTTTTTCGTTATAAGGAAATGCTACGCCGTCGGGGAAAAATTTAATTTTACCGCCTCTTAAAGCAATCCAATCGGCTAAACTTTGACCGGCTGCGTGTTTTACTCTTTCTTCCTGCGTTTTATTTAAAAGAGCAAAGTCCGGCAGCCTCGATTCGGGTACAGATTTAATAATCTCTTTCAATGGTATATCGTTCGGCGTAATACTCCGACCGATTTTTGATTCCAAAAATGATATCGCTGATTGCGGAATTGCAAAGTTTATTGTATCATCGCCCCATCCGTTCCAACGTCTCATATATGCCTCAAAATATTATAATTTAATCAACCTTGAAAATCCACCTTCTTTGAAGGTGGTCATGTATTTCACTGTTGCCACCGACCACTCGGTGGCAAACACAAATAGATAAATTGAATGATGAATATCGATTAACGAACAATGATTTACGATGTAACTCGAAAACATCGAAAGTCTAAAATCGTTAATCGGTGTTCGATATTCAAAAAGCAGAGAACTCTCAAAAGCCCCCTATGGGGGCAAACCAAAGCCACCTTCTAAGTAAGAAGGTGGATTATTTAATTTTCAATTTTTTCAATCTTTTGATACTTTCTTCCATAATATTTTTGGTGATTTCAGCGGCTTTTTCCGCATCGGATGCCATACTTGCTTCTAATAAAAGAGCGTAAAACTGTTTTGAAGCTTTTCGGTTTTCTTCAAGACTGAAATATCGTGTAGCTATATTAATATAAACAGCATCAAAACTGTTAAGAATTAACAGATACAATGGATTTTCTGAAAGTTTTGCTAATTTTTTTTGAAGTTTCCAATCGAAATTAGCGAATTGCTCGGCACTGTTTTTTAGTGTTTCACTTTCAACTAAAACAGCTATTACCTTAGCCGGATTATTTATAATCGCATCTTTAATATACACCGGAGTAAGGGCAGCCCTTAATTCTAAAAGGTGAACGAGGAAATCTTTTGAAAATTTATTTGAAAATTGAACCATTTTCGATAATATGTTCAAATTGCCCGCAGTCCAAAAGTCGTTAATTAGAGTGGGCTGTGCTTTGCGCACTTTTAACCAGCCGTCGCGCTCAAGCCTTTGAATAACTTCTCTTAAAGTTGGTCTTCCAATACCTAACTGTACTGCAAAATCGCGCTCAAGTGGTAGTGAACTTCCGGGCGGGAATTCGCCTGCTAATATTCCCTGAATTATTTTCTTTTCAATAATATCAGATAATCGTTCTCGCATTTTAATTTGACCTATTTTAATATGAATAAATCGATTAGGTAATACCTAAAATATTATTTGGTATGACCTAATTTAGTATAAATTTTATTTTATATCAACTATTTGATAGTTTGATAAAGGAAAGAATTATTATTAACCGGCAATTATTTACTTTGCATTTAGGGGGTTGGATAGAACAACTTATCCCACCCCCTAAATTTGTGGCGAAGTTATAATATAATGCCTATCGCCGTAAACCGCAAAAAAAGAAAAGTATAAACATTTACATATTCCGGAATATCTAAAATGTATGATTGATTGAAAAGCATAAAAATCTCCTTCTTCCATACAATCATACAATCAATGTTTATATTAATTTTCTTTCAATATATCTTGACCCTGTGTAATAAAAAAATTACACTGGACAGGTATATGGCATAGCCATGCATAGGGCAAAAACAAGGATTTAGCTGACAATACTTCTATATTGTTTACCTTAATAGATCATCAACTTTAACTTCAAGTGCATTAGCGATTTTTTCTATATTTATAAGAGTAATATTTTTTTCTGCTCTTTCAATCATTCCGATATATGTTCTATGTAAATTAGCCCTTAATGCAAGTTGTTCTTGGGAATAGCCTCTTTCTTTGCGTAGTTCCCGGACTCTATTCCCGAATTTGATTAGTATTCTTACTGTATGTTTCATTGTTTCTTATAGATAATATTAATATTTAAAGATACTTTTAGTATGCAATAATATCGACAGACTATAATTAGCATTGTTTATATGAGTTTAAATATGAAGATTCCCGAAAGCAGGAGATTTCAGGGAACTTGCATTTAATTATTTCAGAGAATTTTATATTTAAATGTTTCGGGAATCATGATTTGGGAATCTTGAGTTCTCGATTGTCGAGGACCACTCTTCATATAAAGATTTCCGTCTTTAGAGATTCCCGAAATCTACATAATACGTGGATTTTATACTTTAAGGGGATATTATCTTTAGAGATTTCGGGAA
>CAZXJG010000107.1:0-7109 GCA_964640985.1 uncultured Melioribacteraceae bacterium
TGTTATTAAAGACTTTAGAAATTATAAATGGATGACTTATTTTATTCCACCCCCTTAATGTTCATTTCAATGTTCCGTAAAGGCATGTTCGTCCTTGTGGAATAGTAGAGCCTTCAGGTTCTTCGGTAATTCTAAAAAGATCAATATTATTAGCAGGAAGACGAGGTATATCGTTAAACAACAGATATTTATTATTTGGTTTCGGAATAAATGAACCTAAAGAAAGGGACTTCCCTCTGCTGATCATCCAAAGGTGATAAACCTTTCCTGCAGGAGGAATAGGCAAATTATTTAATTGAAGTATTATTTCCCCTTTTTTAAAAGAGTAAAGTAACTTACCTGAGGAATTTTTAAAGAGTTTTGTGCCTGTTAAATTAACAGAAATAATATCACCGCTTTTCAAAAAATTTAATAAAGTATTATACTCATCCAAATTTTGTCTATATGAAATCAACTCATTTTTTAAGGTACTAACTTCATTTTGTAAAACGGTAACTTTACTATTTAACGCATTATTTATACTATTGGAAAAAAAATAAAGTAAACCCAAAACTACTAAAAGTAGAACTGCAGCAATCCAGCCTCCGGATCTTTTCCAAAACCATGTTTTTTTCTGAATTGTTTTTCGCTTATGTTGATTTAATTTTTCGCCGGCTTGTTGGCGGTTTGCCGAAGCTACATTATCCTTTTCCGGTTTTAACTCGGTTTTCGTCATTTCTGCTAAAATATCAGTCGGGTGAAGTTCGGGGAAAATCGGCTTTGACTCTGTAGCAATGCCGGAACTTTTAGTCTTCAACTTTTCAATTGAAGCTCGTTTTTGAGCTTTTATTTTTTCTTTTATTTCATCTTGTAAAGCAGCTAATTTTTTTGCAATCCTATTTTTTAATTCGGCATTTGGTTTTTCCGATTCAAGAATTGTTGGAATAAGTGCTATCGTATTTTGTAATTGTCCTAATTCGCCTGGAGGAAGTTCTCCGCCTTTTTCTAAATATTTGCTAAACTGTAAAAAATTTTCTCTATCCATACATCCAACCGTATATGCGCAAATCATTTCAAAAATGTCTTGATCACTAAGGGGGAACTCACTCTTTTGAGAAATTAAATTATCGCGTAAATTATAAACAGAAGTTAAAATTTTTGTGCGGACGATTTCGATAGGAATGTTAAGTTTATTTTTAATTTCATCAATCGTATATCCTTCATAAAATGAAAGATGAATAATATATTTTTGAGCATCGGTTAAATTTTCTAATGCTTTTTGAATATCAGGTTTTATTTTTAAAGCGGTAAGCAAATCCAAGGAATCTATTTTATGTGCTAATTTTGGGATTATAAACTTATCTTCAAAATTGTCATCGTAAAATTCGAGTGTTGCTGCCGAAACCCTATCTCTTCTAATGCTGTCGACAGCTCTATTCCGCGAAAGTAATATTAACCAAGTATAAGGACTATCTTTTTTAAAATCATAAAAATCAATTTTCCGCCAAATAATTGTAAATACTTCAACTAAAATATTTTCAGCGGTTATTTTATCGGGAGCTATTTTTTTAATTAGTGTAAAAAGAATTGGAGAATAACGATCATAAAGTTCTTCCAATGCTCTCGAGTCGTATCGGGAAATTTTCTGTATTAATTTATTGTCTGAGAATTTTTTGTATTGATTCAATTTTTAATAATAAAAGTTTTTTAAAATCGATTTAAAAGTAAAAGTAAGGGTATTAAAATGCAATTAACTTGTTCATAGTTTTTTAATAATAATTAGCTCTGAATCGCTGATTGTATCAACGAATTTATTTTCTCTTTTTTCTTTTTAGTATATTTGCTAATCTTAATTGAATTGCTATTTAGTAAAAATTGGCGGGTAATTTTACAATGACATCTAATGAAATAAGAAAACAATTTTTAGAATTTTTTAAAGAAAGAAGACACAAAATTATTCCTAGTTCACCGGTTGTGCCTTATAACGATCCAACTTTATTATTTACAAATGCCGGGATGAATCAATTTAAAGATATATTTTTAGGAACGGGAACACGCAATTATAAAAGAGCGGCAGATACACAAAAGTGTATTCGTGTAAGCGGTAAGCATAACGATTTGGAAGAAGTCGGATATGATACTTATCATCATACTTTTTTTGAGATGCTTGGTAATTGGTCTTTCGGCGATTATTATAAAAAAGAAACTATTGTTTGGGCATGGGAATTGTTAACTGAAATATGGAAAATGCCTAAAGAGCGTCTTTGGGCTACCGTTTATAAAACCGATGATGAAGCTTTTGATTTATGGCAAAAAGAAACGGATATTAACCCTAAACATATTCTGCGGTTCGGCAAAAAAGATAATTTTTGGGAAATGGGTAATGTAGGTCCTTGCGGACCTTCATCGGAAATTCACATCAACATTGGAAATGATTACGATAACCCCGAGTGGGTTAATGCCGGGGATCCTCAATGTATTGAAATTTGGAATCTTGTTTTTATTCAGTATAACAAAGACACCCAAGGGAATTTACTTGAACTTCCGGCAAAACATGTTGATACAGGTATGGGGCTTGAAAGGGTTTGTGCTGTTTTACAAAATAAAGCTTCAAATTACGATACGGATATTTTTAAACCGTTAATTGAATCTATCGAAAATATTACGGGAATTAAATACGAAAAAGAAGAACATCAAATAGCAATGCGGGTTATTGCCGATCATATACGTACTTTGACTTTTGCCATTGCCGATGGTGCCGTGCCTAGTAATGAAGGACGTGGATATGTTCTTAGGCGAATATTAAGGAGAGCTGCAAGATACGGCAGAAAATTAAATTTGAACCGGCCTTTCCTTTATAGACTTGTAAATATAGTGGTTGAAAATATGTATCACGTTTTCCCCGAAATAAAAAACAACCAAACTGATATTGAAAAAATAATTAAGTCAGAGGAAGAAAATTTTAATATTACTTTGGATAGAGGCATCGCTTTGTTTGAACAAATTGCTCAAAAGTCGATTGCCTGTAATAACAATTTAATTAGCGGAGATGATGTTTTTAAGCTATACGATACTTTCGGTTTCCCAATTGATTTGACAAATATAATGGCGAAAGAAAAAAAATTGAAGATTGATAAAGATAGGTTTAATGAATTGATGAATATGCAAAAGGAAAGAGCCCGCAAATCAACCAAGGATAAATTGACTTCCGTAAATTTGATTTTCAGCAATACAAATGAATTTGATTTAAATAAATTTGACGAAACTCAATTTGTCGGTTATGATACACTTTCAACTGATGCAAAAATTTTAACGTTGAAAAGCGAAAAAAATCGCGCTTTATTAATTCTTGATCAATCTCCCTTTTATGCTGAAGCAGGCGGGCAAGCCGGCGATACCGGAAAAATTATTTTCGAAAAAAATGAATTGAATTTAATCGAGCTAATTAAAATAAATAATCGAATTATTCACGTTGTTGAAAATAAAAATAATTTAAAATTTGCCCCCGGTCAAAAAGTAATTGCCGAGGTAAATAGAAATCGTCGTTGGGATATAATGCGAAATCATTCGGCAACTCATTTTCTTAATGCGGCATTACGTCAAATACTTGGGACACATGTTAAACAGTCGGGTTCGTATGTGGGTCCGGATAGATTAAGATTTGATTTTACTCATTTTGCTAAACTTACTGAAAACCAAATAATTGATGTTGAAAAATTAGTGAACGAAAAATTACGCGAAAATTTACCTTTAATTCATCATCGTAACATCCCGTTTGAAGAAGCAAAAAAGATGAATGCATTGATGTTTTTTGGAGATAAGTACGGTGATAAAGTTAACGTTGTTCAATTTGGCAATTTTACAATGGAATTTTGCGGTGGAACTCACGTATCAAATAGTTCACAAATCGGACTTCTTAAAATTCTCAGCGAATCTTCCATTGCAAGCGGTATAAGAAGAATTGAAGCTGTTACCGGTGCGGGGGTGGAAGCATTTATTTATCGGCAGTTGGGAAAAGTAAAAGAGACTAATGAAAAACTTGAGAATTTAATTAATGAAAAGAAAAAACTTGAAAAAGAACTTGCGGAATTAAAGCTTAAAGAAAAATTTTATAGTATAAAAAATATCGTGGCTTCACCTTCGGAAGTTAAAGGTATTAATGTGTTCAAAGGCGAAATTACGGTTTCTAGTATGAACGAGCTGAAATCTCTCGGTGATGAACTGCGGATTAAAATGAAAAGCGGAGTTGGATTATTGATATCCGATATAAGCGGAAAAGCGGCAATAGTTTGCGTTGTGTCCGACGATTTAATTAAAAATCAAAAATTAATGGCCGGCAAAATTGTAGGATTAGTTGCTAAAATTGTTGACGGCGGCGGCGGCGGTAAACCTCATTTAGCTACTGCCGGAGGTAAAAACGTTTTAAGAATTCCTGATGCGTTAAATCGGTTTGACGAAATTTTAAGTAAATTAATTTGATTTATTTACCCGGTCTTCATCTGCTGCTGCAGGTTCTCCCGGTCCGTTAGATATTCATATAAAATTAAAACGAATTGTTATTCATACTGATTGGGAAAGATTCTCGGTAGCTTTACAACGCAGTTTATTGAAATAAAAAAACCCCAGCCGAAATAGGCAGGGGTTTTATTACGATAAATCTAAAAATTAGATTTTAGAAACATTAGTTGCCTGTAATCCTTTAGGCCCTTGTCCTATTTCAAATTGAACTTTATCGCCTTCGTCCAACGATTTGTAACCATCGCCTTTAATAGCGTTGTAATGAACAAATACATCTTCACCTTCTTCTCTGGTGATAAAACCATAGCCCTTAGAGCCGTTGAACCATTTAACTGTTCCTTTTTCCATTGAATTAATCCTTATATAAATTTACTAGTTACGTACCTCTTTTTTTCAGCTTAATTCAAAGAAAAATCGTGTTGAATAATTTTACATTATTCTTAACGATATATTTTGATGTTAATATTGTGATTTAGAGTAGTTAACAACTAAAACAAAAAAAGCAAGAAAAACAGCGTACAATTATTTATCTCGCAAATATACAATATAGAATATTAAAAAGCAACATAAATTTTATATTTGCATATTTAACTGATAAATGTGATAGTTAAAATATTCTCATAAAAGACATCTGGATAAACTGAGGCAGACGTCTTATGGGCCAATACCGCAAAATAAATATGGTTGAAAAACCATATAAATATATGTATATTTTCAGCAGTAAAAACAGAGATGAAAATTTGGCGAAAACTACCACGTTTGAATGGAATGAAGATAAAAATAGACTTAATCAAAAAAGCACAATATCTCTTTTGACAAAGCCCAATATGCTTTCTCAGATTCAAAGAGAATCATAGCTAAGGATTTAGAACATAGTAAAAGTGAAGAAAGGTTTTATTGTTTTGGAAAGATCGCTGAAAATATAGTTACAGTTCGTTTTACATATAGAAATAATAAAATTAGAATTAGTGGAACCGGATATTGGAGGAAAGGAAAACAGATATATGAAAAAGAAAATAAAATATAGTAATGAAAAAATTGAGGACATAATAATTGTAAAAGACTTTTTACCTAAACCCGAAGATTTAGTATTTAAAGAAGATACAGTAAAAGTCACGCTTAACTTGAGCAAATCGAGTATTGAGTTTTTTAAGGAAATAGCTCGAAAACACGGCGGTCAATATCAAAAGGTAATTAGAAATTTACTTGATAATTATACTTCTCATTATTCCGAATAAATTTATAGATATAAATCCATATTATTGCGAGAAAACCAGCTAACGATTTATCTTGAAGCCTCAATAAAATGCATCTGGGTAAACTTGCTGAGATGCCATAGGCATTCTTTTGGAATAATCATGTGTTTCTCACTTTGTGAGGACTAAGCCCATCCTATACTGATGCATTCAGTTACATATTCTCTTTCATCCTGTTGTAATATTTTCTGAAAAATGGGTATAGCTTCAGATGATACAGGCCATGCTTCTGGAATTCTTATTTTTAATTTCTTTGCTAACCTCGATTTATCCTCTGCAATCATTTTCAATGATTCAAGATCGCAGAGAATTATCTCTAAATTATCAGGTGGAATTTTAATCATTATTCCTATTTATTAATGAGCCGAAATTAAATTCCCCAAACTAAGCTTTGGGTGCCATTTCAAATTTACTCCATTCCTCCCGCGAAGGACCATAAATTCCGGGAACTACCAGATTTGCAGCACGCATTAGTATTGTTATTTGTGCCCGGTGATGAATTAAATGTTTTGTTAAAACCGTGAGCAATTTAGCTTTAGACCATGTTTGACCGTATAATTCTATAGTATCTTCCAAATTTGAATCTAACCACTTAGCTTTTAGTGCATCGAGTAGATGTGAACTATGAGTAATAAAATCCGATATTATTTCATCTGTTGTTGCGGGAATTTCTTTATCGGAAAGTGAGTCTTCATCAATTAGACCGGCAGCTTTTGGCATTTCCGTTAAGATTCCCGGAATCTTTAAAGATAAGATTTTCTAAAATATAAGGTTCACTTAATTGTGGAGATTCCGGGAATCTACATACTCCACTGCTGTTACAAACTCTGCCAAAAAAAAGGTATTTTTAAGATTCCCGGAATTAGGGATTAAAAATAGGTGGAATCATTCAACATTCTTAGTGTTCTCTGTGCCTGCTCAGTGCTCTTTGTGGTAAAAATTTAACCACAAAGTTCACAAAGAATTTCACAAAGAACATAAAGGGATAATCATAGGAACAAAGGTAAAAAAGGTTCAGAGGTTAAAAGGTTTTGAATCAAGCTTCCCGGAAAATACAAAATCCCCTTAATTTCCGAGATTCCGGGAATCTCCATTTTGGCTTTTGCTCCTCGTAAACTGTTGTATATAATTATAACAGCCTAAAAATTATTTAATGAAAAATTTGACTTCTATTTTATTTTGTTGTTAATTCATCGGTTGATTTAAATGAAAAATTTGACTTATAGGAATTTTATATGAATAAGATTAAAAACATAGCAATAATAGCTCACGTTGATCACGGGAAGACGACCCTTACTGACTCTTTGATGCAACAGACTGGAGATATCTGTGGTCATCGGCATTTTCAAAGCCGGT
>CAZXJG010000107.1:7119-11235 GCA_964640985.1 uncultured Melioribacteraceae bacterium
CTTTAGTTGACCAAATGCTTCAGCAATGTCATGTGTTTCGAAAAAACCAGCACGTTCGCGAACGATTTTTAGATTCAAACGATTTGGAAAGAGAGCGGGGAATAACAATTCTTTCGAAAAATATAAGCATCCCTTATAAAAACACAAAAATAAATTTAATTGATACTCCAGGTCATGCCGATTTTAGCGGTGAAGTAGAGCGTGTACTTAAAATGGCAGACGGGGTTCTGCTACTTGTCGATTCTTTCGAAGGACCAATGCCTCAAACCCGATTTGTTTTAGAAAAAGCACTTCAGTTGCGTTTAACTCCCTTGGTTATTATTAATAAAATGGACAGACCTGATAGTCGTCCTGCCGAAGTATTAGACGAAATTTATGATTTATTTATTGATCTCGGTGCCATCGAAGATCAATTGGACTTCCCTGTAATTTATGCAAGCGGTAGAGAAGGCTGGGCGGTTAAAGACTTAACCGATAAAAAAATTGATATTATACCACTTTTAGATACAATATTAGATGATTTACCCGCACCTGAATTAATAGATGGTCCAACTCAAATTCAAATTACTACATTAGATTATAACGATTATGTCGGTAAAATTGGAATCGGACGTGTTTATCGCGGAACGTTAAACATCAACGAGAAACTTTCAATAATTAAACGGGACGGATCGATTTTCCCTGCTTCATTGAAACAATTATTTATATTTGAAGGAGTAAAACGAGTCGAAACCACAGAAGTTCAATGCGGCGATATTTGTGCGGTTGTCGGTATAGAAAATATTGAAATAGGCGACACTATCACCGACTCTGAACATCCCGAACCGCTGCCGATAATTAATATTGATGAACCGACAATGACGATGACTTTCGCTGTCAACAACTCTCCTTTTTTTGGTACGGAAGGTAAATTTGTAACCTCACGTCATTTAAGAGATCGTTTATTTAAAGAATTGGAACACAACGTAGCTTTAAGAGTACAAAAAACTTCGTCGCCCGATACATTTAAAGTTTCAGGTCGCGGTGTATTGCATCTTTCCATACTTATTGAAAATATGCGGCGTGAAGGCTACGAATTTCAAGTAGGTGAACCGAAAGTTATTTACAAAGAAATTCATGGCAAAAAGGCTGAGCCAATTGAAGTTTTAGTTGTGGAAGTTCCGGCAGAGTATTCCGGCAAGGTGATTGAAATTGTTGGACAGCGAAGAGGCGAAATGGTAAACTTGGAAAATAAGGGTTCTATACAAAAATTAGAATTTCATATCCCGTCTCGAGGAATAATGGGTTTAAGAAATAAAATTCTTACGGCAACTTCGGGAGAGGCAATTATGTATCACCGCTTTTACCAATATGAATACTTTAAAGGCGTAATTAACCAAACAAGTAACGGAGTATTAATTTCGATGGGGAAAGGTCCTTCTACCGCTTATGCAATTAATTCATTGCAAGATAGAGGTAAATTTTTTATTGACCCTGGAGAAGTCGTTTATCAAGGACAAATAGTCGGTGAACATAATAAAGATTTTGATATTGAGGTAAACATACAGCGCGGTAAAAAATTAACCAATATGAGGGCAGCCGGCAGCGACAAAGCCGCAAAAATAACGCCTGCGATTAAATTATCGCTCGAAGAAAATTTAGAATACATAAATGATGACGAATTGGTCGAAATTACACCAAAGTCAATACGTTTAAGAAAAGCGATTCTAAACCCGTTGGAAAGAAGAAGATATAATTTAAAAAGCGATAAAGGTTAAGGGTTAACAAGTTTGCAAATTAGCAAATTACCAAATTGAAAGCTGAGCGCTGAATGCTTTATGCTGAACGCTATTACCTTACAGCGGTCAGTTGTCAGCGGTTAGCAGTCAGAGTTATAGGGATCAGTAAGGAATGGGTAAACGGCGATAAATGTTAAGGGTTAACAAGTTTGCAAATTAGCAAATTACCAAGTTGAAAGCTGAGTGCCAAACACTGAACGCTTGACGCTGAAAGCTAATAGCTTACAGTTCAACAGCGGTCAGCGGTCAGAATAGTTATAGGGGGACAGTAAGAAATAAGTAAACTGTGATGATTTAATCGAAAGATTATGGTTTTTGTTGACAAATTAACAAGTTTGCAAATTACCAAATTAAAATCTGAACGCTTGACGCTTGACACTGAACGCTTTTATGCTTTACTTTTTATAAATTTGAAAAATTGCATCAGGCGGTCTTATCGCATCGTACATTTCTTTCAAAGCCAAATAAGCGGTTTCATTACCTCTTTGTGCGGCATATTGATATAACCGGGCAGCCTCTGCTTTATTTTGTTTTACACCGATTCCGCTTTCATAACAAAAAGCTAATGCAGTTTGTGCCAATACGGAACCTTCATCTGCGGTTTTTTTTAAAATCAAGAATTCTTTTTTTATGAGTCTTTTATCTTTTTCAGTTCTTATTTTTGCAAAGGCTATTCTAACACGCGCTTCTTTACTTCCCAACAAAGCAGCCTTCCTCCAATAATAAAAGGCTTTGGCAGTATCTTTTTTAACCAGCGTGCCCGAATAATAAGCCAACCCTTCTTCAATCATAGCCGGAATATAGCTTTTTTTCACAGCTCTTTCTAAAAATCCAAATGCTTGATCTTGTGTAAGTCTATAATCAAAACCCAAAGCTATTAAACCGGCCCAAGCAAACATTGCGTTTGGATCATTTTCATCAACCTTTTTTTTAAGTTCAACATAAAGTTCCGGCGATTGAGATAATCTCAAAAGGAATTGACCGGCTTTAGACGACCCAAGTCTGTAAGCTCTGATATAATTAACTATAGCAAGAATATCATTTTTTTTTAATGAAACCCCCATTTGATAAGCACGCCCTTCTAACAACAAAGCTTCCGGCGACCCGGCTTTAGCTGCGTATTTTACCAAATTAATTCCCGAAGTATCTTTAGCCGGAATAGCTTCATTAAGTTTTGCTATCCCTAAACGGCTCTTTAACTCTTCGTTGTTCTTTCTTAATATCTCGGTTACAATCTTTTTATCCTTTATATTTTCTAAGGAATCATTGGCAAATTTGTAATAATCTAATTTCCAATTCGAATTTAGTAATGCCAAAGTATTATGATAATTTGTTGAAGTTGAATCCGTTTCTTTTATTGAATTTTCTTCGCCCGTTTTCCCCACCGATGAATTTGATATTCCGGTTTCTCTTAATTTTTTTACTACTTTTTTTGCCGGTTCAAAGCCGGCATCCGCAGCTTTTTTACTCCAAAATAATGCTTTATTCAAATTTCTATTGACAACTAAATTATCCGTAAAATAAAGTCCGTATATATATTCCGCAGCGGGCATATTGCTTTCGGCAGCATATTCAAAGTTCCTAAAAGCTTTAAATGGATTCCATTTTACGCCTGTTCCGTTAAGTAATAAAATGCCGTAATTAAACTTCGCTGTAGTCAGCATCTGATCAGCAGCTTTTTTTATCCAATAAACAGCCTTTGCCGTATCGGGTTTAAACCCCCTGCCGAGAAGATAACGCAAACCTAATTCTTGTTCCGCAAAAGGATCGTTCTTTTGGGCTTCTTTTTGCAATATATAACTTGTTAAAAGCGTATAAGAAGGATATTTCGGTTTAAATATAGAATGCTGAAGAAACGGATTCTTTTTGAAAGCATCGCTTTTTTGTTTGTTTTGTGCTGAAACAAACGAAAAAGATAACAAAATTATTGTGATAAATAATATTTTCAATTTAATGTCGAGTCTCCTCACTCGTTATATTGCTGCAAAAAAAATTATCATGCAGGTTTTTATTAAATTTTTATTATTAGTTGAAAAATCACTTTTTTCAAAGACTAATCAAATACATATAATTCCTGCCAAAAACGTTTTTAACGAAACTACTTAAATAAATAATTATTATTAGACAAACAAGTCAATTGAAGAGTTTATAAAAAATTCATAACTGGCGAATAAATAAACAGATTATTATAATATTAACACCTAAATCTTTGTTTTTCCCGTAAAGAAAACGGAACAGGTGCAAGAAAAATTAATTATACCATAATTTTGCAAAACATACCCCAAAAGTAGAAAGTAGAAAGTAGAAAGTAGAAAGTAGAAAGTAGAAAGTAGAAAGT
>CAZXJG010000108.1:0-11192 GCA_964640985.1 uncultured Melioribacteraceae bacterium
CTTTTTATTTATAAGATTCGGCTTATTAATATATTTTAGACAAGTATTGAGAACTAAATTCATGTCACTGCCGGGCAAAATGGGGTAATTATATCGGTATGCATCATTTTTGGTATCTACTTTATAAGAAAAACTTCTTAATACGTTATTATGTTTATCGTAATAGATTATTTGCAATATACTATATTTTTTAAGTTTTTTATTTATTAAATAATATGTTTTGGTCTTGTAAATTTTCCCCGGTACCGATTCAATAATTAAAGGTATATTATTAGTCTGCATTACCCAAACATAAATATCCCGTCCGGTAAATACATTTAAATTAAATACATCGACAGCAATACTGCGTCCGTTACGGTTATAAACTGAAACCCATTTTTCATTTGTTTGAGAATTAGTTTTGTTAATTAAAAAGACAAACAAAATAATTGATACATAAGATAAAATTTTCATCTATCAACTCGATAAAAGTTAAAAAATAGTTGCGGAAAGGGAGGGATTCGAACCCTCGGATCCCCGAAAGAAGATCAACGGTTTTCGAGACCGCCCCGTTCAACCACTCCGGCACCTTTCCAAAAACCCGCAAATTTTATTTAGTTATAACTCTTAAATTAAAAAAAATGAATTACAATAGCTTAAAAATTTAGTTTATCCATTTATTAATGAGTTCCCTCTTATAAAATAAAAGGTCAATATTAAGTTTTTGAATTATGCATATAGTGTAGAAGTTTCCGAAATCTTGTATTTTTCATTTTGGACAGATGTGGAATACTTATCTAAAAAGAAACAAAATTGAAATTCAAAATGCATTAAGGTATATTTTTAATTTAAATTTATAAAAGTATTATGAATACAACACCATTAATGGTACAATATAAAAGAATTAAAGAAGAATATCCCGACACAATATTATTATTTAGGGTAGGGGATTTTTTCGAAACTTTTGAAGATGATGCCAAAACAGCTTCAAAAATTCTTGGAATAACCTTGACCAAAAGGGCAAATGGAAAAGCAGGGAAAGTTCCGTTGGCAGGTTTTCCTCATCATGCCATAGATACATATTTACCAAAATTAGTACATGCGGGGTTCCGTGTTGCCGTATGCGAACAAATGGAAAATCCTAAATACGCAAAGGGTATTGTAAAACGGGATGTAGTGGAGGTTATTACTCCAGGTGTGGCTTTTTCCGATAAGCTTTTAGATCATAAAAAAAACAATTATCTTGCTGCAATTTTTCTGGAAAAAGAGATTGCCGGAATTTCTTTTTGTGATATTTCTACCGGTGAATTTTTTGCTTATGAAATTCGTGAAAATGAATTAAAACAGCAGTTTGGATTGATTAACCCGTCGGAAATTTTAATTGCAAAAAGTCAGAAGAATATACTTGAACCGTTAATTCACAAGATGAGTTCTTCAATTAAAATTACACGCGTGGATGATTGGATATTCAATTTGGAGTACGGTACCGATATTCTTTTAAATCATTTCGGCACACAAACCTTAAAAGGTTTTGGGGTAGAAAAGTTTAATGTTGCGATAACTGCAGCAGGTGCGGTTTTAAACTATCTTAAAGAAACTCAAAAAGATAAACTTGGTCATTTAACGAAAATATCAAAGTTTAATTCTTCGGATTATATGTTATTGGATTCTGCCACGAAGCGGAATCTTGAAATTATGTATTCAATGCAGGAAGGCGGAAGGCAAGGGAGTTTGATTTCTATTTTAGATAAAACCGAAACCGCAATGGGCAGCAGAATGCTGAAAAGATGGATATCGGCACCGTTGAGAAAACTTGAGCCGGTATTACACCGTCAGGAATGTGTTGAAGAACTTTTCAACAAAAAAACTTTGCGTAAAAATTTACACGATGAGTTAAAAGAAATTGGCGATCTCGAAAGACTTATATCGAAAATTTGTACCGGACGTGCAAATCCGCGCGAGTTGGTTAATCTTAAAACTTCGTTAAAAAAAATTCCTTTAATAAAGCAGCTTTTAGATACAAGTACTTCTGAAGTTATTAAATCAATTGCATTAAAATTACATAATTTAGATTCTTTAATTGAGAAAATAGAGCTGTCGATAGTTGACCAGCCCCCGCTTAATATAAATGACGGTGGTGTTATTCGTCCGGGTTTTAGTCCCGAACTTGATGAACTTCGAGATATTTCGTTAAACGCAAAAGATTGGATTGCTCAATTACAAAAATCTGAACGTGAAAGAACAAATATCCCGTCGCTTAAAGTCAGTTACAATAAAGTTTTCGGATATTACATTTCGATAAGTAATACGCATAAAAATAAGGTGCCGCCGGATTATACACGTAAACAAACATTGGTCAACAGTGAACGGTATATAACGCCGGAATTAAAAGAATATGAAGATAAAATTTTGAATGCTGAAGAAAATATTGGTGAGTTGGAATACCAAATTTTCAACGAAATTCGTTTATCGGCAGCAGCACATACAGAAGAAATTCAAGAAAACGCACATTTAATTGCTACATTGGATTGTTATTTGTCACTTGCAGAATGTGCTGTTGAATATAATTATACAAAACCTCTCGTTGATGAATCGAATGAAATAGAAATTATTGACGGCAGGCATCCTGTGGTTGAAAGAATACTTCCGCCGGGCGAAAAGTTTCATCCGAATTCTGCAAAATTAAATAATTCGGCTACACAAATTATTATTTTAACCGGTCCTAATATGGCGGGTAAATCCGTTTACTTGCGCCAAATCGGTTTGATAGTTTTATTAGCACAAATCGGTTCCTTTGTTCCGGTAAAACAAGCGCATATCGGATTGGTGGATAATATTTATACCCGTGTTGGTGCAAGCGATAATATTTCTGCAGGTGAAAGTACTTTTTTAGTTGAAATGCAGGAGGCTGCCAATATATTAAATAATGCAACTTCAAAAAGTTTAATCCTTTTAGATGAAATAGGAAGAGGAACAAGCACGTTTGACGGTATATCCATTGCTTGGGCAATTACGGAATATCTTCACGAAAATCCGAATGTAACGGCAAAAACTTTATTTGCTACGCATTATCACGAATTAAATGAAATGGCTACTATTTTTCCACGTATTAAAAATTTTAAAGTTGAAGTAAGGGAATATGATGATAAAGTGATTTTTTTGCATAAAGTATCACCCGGCGGTGCCGATCATAGTTACGGTATCCAGGTCGCAATGATGGCCGGTCTGCCTGAATTTACAACACGAAGAGCAAAAGAAATTTTACAAAATCTTGAGAGCAAAGAACTTACACCTTACGAGATTAAAAAAGCTAAAATTGAAAAGTTTAAACATCACGATAACATGCAAATCAATTTATTTGAATTTAGAGATGATAAATTACGGGAAGAAATTTCCGATATAACCGTTGATACAATGACACCTATCGAAGCATTAAACAAATTAAATGAATTAAAAAAGAAGGTAGAAGAAAATAATAAATCAACTTGATACGAAAAAGGCAGACAATGAGTAACGGAATTATAAATTTGGATAATAAAATTATTAAAATAGCTTTATTTTTTGTGTCGATAATTTTTTTGAGTGCTTGTAGTAAAAATTATACGCCGGCAGAAAAAGCGTATATAAAAAAAATTGAAAATTATCGTAAAGAGAAAAATTTAGTTATGATGACTGATCCTTCTTCTCCGTTTAATAGACCGGAAGAGATAAAATTTCACGCGTTGAAATATTTTCCTGTTAATCCAAATTATCTGTTTCATAGCAAATTATTTGATTATCCGGTTAAGGATTCGGTTAAAATTTACGGTACTAAAGGAGAATTAAGAAAGGCAGTTAGGTACGGGTATCTTAAAATTAAGATTAAAGACAAAACATATAAATTGAATGTATATAAAAATCTTCCTAAAAAAGGTTCACCTTATTTTAGCATTTGGTTCACTGATAAAACTACAGGTAATGAGACTTATGGAGTAGGGCGTTATCTTGAATTTAAGAAAGAAAATGATCCTGATTATATTTATACAATAGATTTTAATCTATCTTTTAATCCGTATTGTGCTTATAATCCGGCATATTCATGTGCTGTTCCGTTAAGGGAAGACCATTTAGATGTGGTGATTAAAGCCGGTGAGAAAAAATTTCATAATTAAGCAGAGGAGAACTTAAGTGGTTATAGTTTTAAAACATAGTGCAACAGATAAAGAAATTGAAAATGTTATTAATAAACTTGAAGATTATGGTTTTACAGTTCATAAATCACAAGGTGTAGAAAATTTAGTATTAGGAGCAATTGGAGTACAGCCGGGTTTTGATACAAGGAAAATAAAAATTTTAGATGGGGTTGCCGACGTTTACCGTATTACATCACCATTTAAATTAGCTAATAGAAATTTTCATCCTGAAAATACAATTATTAAAATGGGCGATACGGTAATTGGCGGTAATAAAATTGTTATGATTGCCGGACCTTGTTCAATTGAAAGCGAGGATCAGATTTTCCGTTTAGCTAAAGTTGTAGCGAAATCGGGGGCAAAAATTTTACGCGGCGGTGCGTTTAAACCCCGTACTTCACCATATTCTTTTCAAGGCTTAGGTGAAGAAGGACTTCGATATATCCGGCAAGCAGCCGACGAATTTAATCTTCTTGTTATTACCGAAGTTATGCAGATTAGCCAAATTGATTTAATTGGAAAATACACCGATATATTTCAAATAGGGGCTCGTAATATGCAGAATTATTCGCTGATTAGCGAATTAGGCAGAGTGAATAAACCGATTATGTTGAAAAGGGGATTAGCGGCAACTGTTGAAGATTGGCTGATGTCTGCCGAATATATTCTATCAAATGGGAATTCGGATGTATTACTTTGCGAAAGGGGAATTAGGACATTTGAAAAATACACACGAAACACATTCGATTTATCGGCAATACCTATGGTTCATAAAAAAAGTCATTTGCCTGTTTTAGCTGATCCATCGCATGCAACGGGCATACGCGATCAAGTGCCGCCAATGGCACGTGCCGCCGTAGCTGCCGGGGCGGATGGATTAATGATTGAAATTCACGATGATCCGGCAAATGCTTTATCCGACGGTCCGCAAGCTTTATTGCCCGATACTTTTTTACAGCTTTTTGAGGAATTAAGATTAATTGCAAAAGCAATCGGCAGGGAAATTTAATTGAAAATCAAAAACATTTCAATTATTGGACTCGGACTCATTGGCGGTTCAATAGCCAAAGCTCTTAAAGAAAGCGACCTTTCCATAAATATCCAAGCTTATGATAATGAGGAAGTATTAAATGCTGCCTTTAGAGATAAAGTAATAGATTCCCGGTTAAAACTTATAGAACAATCCGTAAATTCAGATTTAATTTTTATTTGTCTTCCGGTTAATTTGACGATTAAAACAATGAAAACGCTTGCTCCGCTCCTTCGAGAAAACACGGTTATTTCCGATGTTTGCGGGATAAAGGGCACACTTCAAAATTTATGGGATTCATTAGGGAGCAAAGCAACTTATATCGGTGGTCATCCTATGACGGGCAAGGAAAAAGGGGGGTATGAAAATTCCGGTCCGCTTCTTTTTGAAAACGCCGTTTATATTATATCATCCCCGGCTAAAGAAACAAAATATTTAGATGGGTTTTTAAATATAATAAAAATACTTGGTGCACGCGTTACATTTTTAGATCCGCAATTACATGATAAAATAGTTGCCTATGTCAGCCATCTTCCTCAACTTGTATCTGTTTCTTTGGTTAATACATCCGTCGGGAAAACAGCTAATATAAAATTTGCCGATTTTGCTGCCGGCGGGTTTCGGGATATGACAAGAATAGCTTCCAGTAATTTTAATATTTGGGAAGATATCCTTTTGTTAAATAAAAACGAAATTATTTCGGCACTTAACGATTTGATATCGGAACTAAAAGATATTCGTAAATTTTTGACGGATGATGACTTTGAAATTATTAAGAAAAAATTTGAAGCGGCACAAAAAGAAAGGGACGAAATACCGAGTAACACAAAGGGCTTTATAACGCAGCTTCACGATATATTTGTGTTTGTAAGGGATGAACCGGGTGTGATAAGTACAATTTCTACAAAACTATTTCAGAATAATATCAATATTAAAGATATTGAATTGCTTAAAATAAGAGAAGGTACAGGCGGAACATTCCGTCTTTCATTTGAAAATAAAGTTGATGCTCAAAAAGCCGGAATTTTATTGGAATCATTAGGCTTTTCGACCACATGAAATTTTTGAATAATTACATCTTATTTTAAAACCGGAATAGATTTATTATTATGTTTTAACTAATTCAAGCAGGAAGAAAACTTTTTCATCTGTGGAAATCAATTTAATTCGTTTAATCTGTGTCCTATTAAAATAGTAAATCATCTATCAATAGCCATGAATTTAAAAATGTTAAATGAATTTTTCCCTTTGATACTTTTTTGACAGGTTCAAGCAGATTCTCAAAGCATTTCCAGAAACGTTTTGTTGTTTGATACATTTAAAATTCCTGGCTCTATTCTAAAAAGGGCACTTTTCCCCCTGTCCTAAAGGATAGAATTATTAAAAATATCTATCCATAGCGCGGTAAACCGCAAAAAAAGAGAAAGTATAAACATTTACATATTCCGGAATATCTAAAAAGTATGGTCGTATGAATGTATGATTGATTGAATTGTATATAACAATTACCTTCTTCCATACATACATTCAGCCATACAGTCATTCTATCAATGTTTATATAAATTTTCTTTCAATATTTCTTTACCCCGTGTAATAAAAAAATTGCACTGGGCAGGCAAAAAAAACAAGGATTTAGTTGTTAATACTTTTGATATTTCCAACTCCTTTTTAAATGTACCATACATGATTATGCATTTTAAAATAATATCAAATTAGCAGGAAGTTTGTTTTCAAAATAATAATTCTTTATTTTAATTTGAAAGAAAAGTTATTCGGTGTTTATTAAATGAAAAATATATTTGTCTGTTTAATAATCATAAGCACTTTTTCGCACACCGGTTTTGCTCAAACCAAAGGGAGAACCGACTCTATGAAAATCGATACGACAAAACAAAAAATCAAAAATAAAAAAGAATATTTTAATAACTCCGATTTATTTAAATCCAATGATTCCCTTTACAAGAATAATTTACAAAAACCAAAATCCGCCGGATCAATTTATCTGCTGAAAGGCAATAATTTAATCTATTCAAATCCGTATTTAAACTCCGGTTTAATAGCCGGAGAAAACAGCGTTAATTTTACAGATCGGTTTGCCGAGTCAAAAAAATATCTATTTAAATTATTAGAATTGGGATATAAAAATCAAATCAGATACAATCTTGGAAAGTTCGGCAGATATTTGGGAATTTCTAAAAATGTTCTTGCGATAATTCTCGGGATAATTTCACTTATCAAATAATAGAAATCTTCGCGAAGCATCCCATTATTTACGCAAATTCTTTTTTAATTTCATTAATTTATATTCGGAAAATATCGATTTTTCAACCATATAATTAAATAATTCAAGTGATGAATATACTGCGGTTTGTGACCATTTGTATATTTTTACCGGTTCCATATTCTTCAAATATTCATCTATTTCCATATTCTTTTTCTTAAATGCTTTTTTAGAACATAATAAATTTTTTATAAAATCAATCATATCTATAGTGAAAAACCATTTTAATAATTCTTCGAAATTCTCTTTGCTGTAATACCAAACGTTTCGATATTTATTTACATTAATATATTTTTTAACGTCGTCATTATTTAATAATTTGAGTAAAATTTTAGCCTTTTTAACCATATTTTTTTGTGAATTGGAATAAATTCTTCTGCCGTTTTTCATGGTATCAAATTTAAATAACCCAAGGTTATAAGAAGATAAAATTTTAAGCAGCTCAAATTCCCTTCTATATTCAACTTCGCCTCTTCCCGAATGACGAAGAATATCGAATATTGGAATATCCAGCATTAATTTATCTATTATTTTTTCAAAATGGTTCGAGCCTTCATCATATAATTTACCTATACTAATCGAAGTTATCATTAATAACAAAAGTAAAGTGTTTTCTTTTTGATTATTCAGCGGTGATGTTAAAACAATTTTATTCAGTAAAATATCATTATGCTTTATTGTAGAATTGAAATAATTACGTAATATTCTGTCAAGTTCTTTAATTGAGATCAACCATTCAACAAAATTAAGTTCAACCGGATAAATGTTTACTTGAAGGTGCCCGTAATCTTTAATTCTATTTAACAGATAGTAAAAACGATTAAAAATGAACTTTAAATCTTTTTTCTCAATCTGCAATTCTTGTTGATCGACAATTATTGCATTAATTACACGTTTTATCAATTCCGAATCTAAAAGATGAACAAACGCCTCGTGAATAGGTTCAAAGTATAGCTCTTTAAGTGCCAAATTAATGTTTATAACTCCGTGCCCTTTCAGCCTATCGTATAACTTACGATATTTACCTGTTGAATCATACACCTCATAGAACCCCCAAAAAATATTATATTTGAAGCCGTCTAATTCCACAAGAAAGCCCTCGTTAAAAAGGTCTTTCCCCGAAAAAACATATTCCAAATTAGTAATTAATTCTTTGCAAATATAAAAGTACATATCGGAGTTTTGAATTGATAAAGCTTCTGCAAGAGAGAGTTTTTTTAATTTACGATTGTTATCGAAATCATTTTTCACAAGTTTTGAAGTAGAATTTTTGATGTAACCGCTCGATCTTTCATAGCGATTATTGTAAAGAACCAGAGCCTTTTCATGATGGTATGAATTGGAAAATGCAAATACATTTTCGTTAATATTCCCGCTATTATCAATAAAATCGTAGAACCAGAAATTTTCTACTTCGCTGAATAAATACCTCTTTTTCATTAGAGGAAAAATTTCAGTTTTGTGCCGTTCAACAAGCCAATCATTTGGAGTCTCGTTATAATATGCCCGTTTATATTCCATTCCGTATTTCTCGGTATAACCTTCAATTTGTCCGTGAGCAAACATCGGAAGTCCGGGCAATGTTACCATCATTGTAAGTACGCCGAAGTATTTATCATCGGTACCGAATTGTTTAATAGCTGTTTCCTCATCTGGATTGCTCATAAAATTAACATACCGCTTCAATATTTCAGGTTCAAATTCCAAAGTATTGGTAATCAAATCCCTATATTTTTCGTTTTCTTCATTCATCATCATATGCATAAAGGCGCTGTTGTAAACGCGGTGCATACCGAGTGTTCTAACAAAATAACCTTCCATAAGCCAAAACGCTTCGGCCAGCAAAAGAGTTTCGGGCATTTTTTCATTTATTCTATCAACAACCTCCCGCCAAAATTCTTTCGGGAAAAATTTATCGAATTCCTCTTTCGTCATTTCATAATCCGACCGGGAAGGTATATCGCCGCCTTGTCCGGGTTCAGGATACCAAAGTCTTGCAAAATGTTTTTTAGCCAAAGTCATAGCGGCATCAAATCTTATTATAGAAAATTTCTTTGCCACTTCGAATATTTTTTGAATAACCGCTTCACGGACTTCCTTTTTTAACATATCAAGCTGTGCCGTATCATTCCATGGCATATTGGTACCGTCGTTACCGTGATAAATATAACGAACATTTCCCGAACGTTTATCAACTCTTTGGAAAACAACCGCCGCATCGGTTCTATTCCAATATCCGTCTTCAATACGAATTTCAATATTTGGGTTTTCCGATAGATTTTCGCCGGTAAATCTATAACCGGGGAAAGGCGGTTTATCCGTTTGAATAAAATATTCAGGATGATTTATAATCCAATCCGAATAAATTCCCGTATGATTCGGCACCATATCGCTTGCCAATCGAATTCCTCTTGCAAAAGCTCTGTCGTGTAAATTTTTATATGCATTTTCTCCGCCAAGATCAGCAGCTATTTGATAATCATAAAGTGAATAAGCCGAACTAACTGCATCAATATTACCAAGAATATGTTTTATCCGTTTTGATGCACGGCTTCTTTCCCAAATGCCTATCAGCCACAGAGCGGTAAAATTATAATTTGCAAATTGGTCTAATTCTTCATCCGGTATTTGATCAAGGGTACGAATTGAACGGCGGTATTTTTTTGATAATTGATCTAACCAAACATAAACGTTCTTTGCAATTAGAACAACACGCGGCATCCAATGTTTATCTAAAGTGAATTTTTCGGCTTCTTCATAATCCGATAAACTCCTTTCCGCATATTTGTAACCTGATTTTCCCAGCGCAAATTTATCGGCTTCGTCGGGTATTCCTTTGTATTTCGGCACAATTGTAGGAGTAAAACCACCTCCGAACGAATCTATTAAAATCTCTTCTTTAAATAAATCTTTCCCGCTCAATATTCGTTTTAAAAACTTGTCGTCGAGAAATATTCCCCAATTTTCTTTTATAAAATCCAATTGTTTTTCTAAATTATGCGGATTAAGTATCATTGGAGTCTTAAAAAATGATAATAAATCCTGATTATGTTTACCGAGCTTTTTCTCTTTCTGAAAAAATTTTTCGAGATGTGAAATAAATTTATGGTAAAGTTTTTTTTCTTTTAAATAATTTTCATCGAAAAGTTCATATAATCTATCGGCTGCAGTATTAAAATTGTCCAAATGAAGTAAAATCACTTCCGCTAAGGTAATTTCATAATTGGTTCTATCACCTGAAAAAGATTTTAAATATTCAGTAGCACTTACTCTGTTTTGATATACAGCGGTAGGAGGATATTTTTTGATAAAATCTACAAATAATTTATCTAAATTCTCAGTTCCAAATTCTTGCTGCAAACTTTCAACCGCATGTTTAATTACATTAGGATTTAATTCCACCGAATATTTATTTAAAACGTAATGAATTATTTCATCTAATAAACCTACGGCATTAATTAAACCTGCAGAAACGCGCTTATCGTGAGTACGACTTGCATTTATTTTAAATGAAAGTTCTCTGCTGAATCTAAAATCGGCTATTATTAAATTACCCGATAATGAAAAAAGGCTTTCATCAATTTCATATTTTTTTCTAATTTGTTCTGCTACGTGGAACTCATATACCGGAATATTTCTGTTATTTCTTCGGCTCATTTCAAATATATTATTTTTAATTTTATTTTATATTTTCTCAAATTTGGAATTTAAATATATACATATTCTTATT
>CAZXJG010000109.1:0-11120 GCA_964640985.1 uncultured Melioribacteraceae bacterium
ACAATGGAAAATTTTTAATTTTAACAAATTTTAAAGCACCGGATTTTAAAGTAGTTTTAATTATGATTTTACAAACCCCTTTAAATTTTAAACAAATTTTCGAATATAATAATGAAATTTATTCTAAAATTATTTTTTACAAAACAAAATGGAAAAAACCCGAAAACCGGTTCTAAATAGAAGTTTTCAAATATTAACGCTGCTTGTTTTATTAATGCCAAATTTTGTATCGGCAGGCAACAGTTCATTAAAAACTAATAGTTTTCAAAATCCGATTGTTATAATTCTTATTGCACTTGTTATAGTTCAATTTATCATTATAATTTTTCTTTTGGTAAAAAGAAAAAACAAACGGATTGTTAGTAATAAAGAATTAGATGACGAATTAAGAAGTCTTGCGCATGCCTATTTAACATTAAAACGATCGTATAAAAAGTTAAAAGAATTAAATGAAAATAATCAGGGCAAAATTAAAGATTTTAAGCGTTCCATTTCCGAATTGGAAGCTGTTAATATTAAACTTTTGGAGAAAAAACAAAAATTAGAAGAGAGCAAAATGCAATTAGAGGAATTACAAAAAAAGAAGGAACGATTATTTGCCATTGCCGTACACGATATTAAAAATCCAATAGCCGCAATTAAAGGATACATCGAATTAATTAAATCTTACGATTTAAATGCACAAGAGCAGCAAGAAATTATAGAATCACTTGTTGAAACTTCCAATAAGGTAATTAGCTTAGCACAAGAAATGTCCGAAGCAATTGCAAGCGATGAACCGGGAAAGAAAATGGTTATGGAGAAATCTTCTCTTAAAGAAATTATTGATTCCGTTTGTTTGATGAATTACGCTTATGCGAAGAAGAAAAATATCAAGATAATTAATAAATCATCTTCAAGTATGCCGGATATAGAAATTAATAAATCGAAAATTGAAGAAGCAATTGAAAACTTAATTAACAATGCTATTAAATATGGACCGTCAGGTACGGAGGTTCATGTTGTTACCTTTTTTAATAATAAATCCATTACTGTTGAAATAATTGATAATGGAGTTGGACTTTCGGAAGAAGACCATGCAAAAGTATTTACAAAAGGAGCCGTACTTTCTTCAAAACCTACGGGTAATGAAACGAGGTCGGGACTTGGGCTTTGGATTGTAAAACAAATTATTGAAGAACATAATGGCAAAGTGTGGGTAGAAAGTAAACTCGGCAGCGGCTCTACTTTTGCTTTTGAATTGCCGATTACCGACTGATGATTTTAAAAACTTATTTATACAATGCTTATAAATTCTCTCCTTTTTTTATTTATAGCTATACACCAAACATTCTTAATTTCTTTATTAATTTATAATTTAATAGTTCATTTTGTTATAAAGATTTAATAACTTATTATAATAATGTTTGATTTACAACAAAAAATACATCAAATAAGGTTAAAAAATGAGTACTAAAAAAACGAACAATGGCGATATGCCGGTTGACCAGTTCAGAGAATTTGGACATATATTTGTCGATTGGATAGCCGATTATTTAAATAATATCGATTCATTTCCGGTTTTATCTCAAGTTAAACCGGGTGAAATAAAAAGAAACCTTCCTGATAGTCCACCTGAGACAGGCGAAAAAATGGATGATATTATCGATGATATCAACAAAATAATTATTCCCGGAATTACACATTGGAATCACCCGAACTTTATGGGTTATTTCAATTCAACAAGCAGCGGACCCGGAATATTAGCGGAATTTTTAAGTGCCGCTTTTAATGTAAATGGAATGAATTGGAAATCTTCTCCTTCAGCCGCCGAACTTGAAGAAACAACATTAAATTGGTTAAGACAAATGCTGGGCTTGCAAAAAAAGTATTGGGGTATTATTTATGATACGGCATCTGTAAGCACAATGCATGCAATTGCTTCCGCCAGGGAAGTTTTGCCCTCGCTCAATGTCCGTCAAAAAGGTATGCTCGGCAGAAATAATTTTAAAAGACTAAGGCTTTATACATCGGAACAAGCTCATTCATCAATTGATAAAGGTGCAATTTTATTAGGCATTGGTGTTGAAGGAATTCGAAAAATACCTGTTGATAAAAATTTTAGAATGATTCCAAGTGAACTTCAAAAGGCAATTACTGAAGATCGGGAAAACGGCTGGCTGCCATTTTGTGTAATTGCAACAGTCGGAACAACATCTACAACGAGTATTGACCCTGTAAATGAAATAGCTAAAATCTGTAAACACGAAGAATTATGGCTTCATGTTGACGCCGCTCATGGCGGTACTGCAGCTATTGTTCCTGAGATGAAATATATTTTTAACGGAATTAATCAAGCCGATTCTATTGTTGTAAATCCGCACAAGTGGATGTTTATGCCGATTGATATCAGTGTTTTTTTTACTCAAAAGCCGGAAGTTTTACGTAATGCTTTTAGTTTAGTGCCTGAATACTTAAAAACTGCAGAAGATTCAAATGTCATAAATTATATGGATTACGGGATACAACTCGGACGAAGATTTAGAGCATTAAAACTTTGGTTTGTAATACGTTATTTCGGTACAAACGGCTTGATTGAACGGATTCGTGAACATATTCGGTTGGGGAAGTTATTCGCAAGCTGGATAGATGAAAATCCCAATTTTAAAAGAATGGCACCCGTACCTTTTAGTACTACTTGTTTTAGGGCTGTTCCGCCAAATATTTCCGACGAAAATAAGCTGAATTTATTTAACGAAAAATTGATGAACAACATTAATAAAACAGGTAAAGTTTTTCTTACACACACAAAATTAAATGAAAAATTTGTGATTCGTTTCGTTGTTTCCGGAATTAGAACCAAAGAAATACATGTAATAAAAGCATGGAATTTAATCAAAAGCGAATTCGAAAAACTGATACGGACAAATTAAAATTAACAATGTATAATTATTTTGTGAGAACCTTTGTGTGGTTACCAATTTGAGGAAAAGATTTTATAATACAAAATAGTACCTTTTTCAAATTAACAAATTTCTTCCGTGATTTTTTTGTGCATCTGATACATTGCAAATAATTAAATTGTTATTTCTTAGCTATGATTAAAATCTTAATTTTCCCTTTTACCATTATTTTTTAATTTAGTGTTCAAAAAACTTATTTTTTTGATAATTTTGTACATTTTTTGAAAATTGATAGATTATTTAACGGAACATTTAATCGATTTTATAAGTATAAATAATTGGATTGTTTTTAAACAAAAGACTGAATCTTAAAAATAGATGGTGGCTAATTAATATCTGAGGAGGGAAAAAGAGATTTATTTTTACGGGGTTTACTTATTTCAATAAATGGAAAGGGGTAAAATTATGGATAAACCCGATAGGGGAAAAAGCGAAAACCCATTGGCAGAATTAATTAGTGATGATATTTTCGAACTTCTTAAGGAACGCGGACTTTTCAACGAAAAGTCTCTTCGTGATTATCAAATTCGGAAAAAGTATAAATCACTCAGAGAAAAAAATATAAATTCTACTGATGCAATTGATATACTACAGGGCGAATACCCATATTTACAATTTGATACAATTCGTAAAATTGTTTATAGATTACAATAGGCAACTTGACAATACGAGAGCCAAAATATATATTGAGTATCCAATCTTTAATATCTTATGAAATTAGAGATTGGTTTTCTAGCCCAGTGTTCCCCCCCAATGCTGGGCTTTTAATTTAAAAATTTGTGAGTAAAAGATGGCAAAAATTAAAAGAAAGAAACGAGTTAAGGTAAAAGAAAAAAAATCGACATTTATTAATTATTGGAAAAAACCAAACTTTTACATTTTATTTGCCGGTATTGCGACTTTATTCATCGGATATTTTTTAATGGCACAAAGTCCATGGAATAATCCGCTTTCGTTAACAGTTTCCCCGATAGTTCTTCTGATAGCATACATTGTTATCTTCCCTTTATCAATTCTTTACAAGAAAAAGAAAAAAATCAAAGCTGAAGAAAATAATGTTCCTCGCCAAAATTAAAGGGAATATCGTATCTACTCAGAAAAACGAACACTTAAAAGGGCACAAACTTCTTTTGGTGCGCCCCGTCGATTTTGAAGGTAATTTTATAGGTGAAAATGACTTTATTGCTCTTGATTTAATAGATGCCGGAATTGGAGATACCGTTTTAGTTGCTAAGGAGGGCGCTGCCGTACAGCAAATATTAGGTCATAGAAAAGCACCTGTTAATACAATTATTGTTGCTATTGTTGATGATTTTGAAATTGTTGAATAATTAAATTTTAATATTTCGGTTCTCATTTTGGAATTATCCAAACAAGATAAATTTATTTTACTACGACTTTTCCTTGATGCCGAGGGTATCGGTACAAACAGACTACTTCATATAATTTCAAAGCTACACGGAGTTAATAATTTAGTTGATATGAAATTCAACGATTTATTAACAATTGACGGAATCAATAAAGAACTTGCAAACAGACTTATAAAACAAAAATATAAATTTCAGGAATATAAAACTCTTTTAGAACCTGAAATTGAGCGGCTTCGAAAATTAAATGCAAAAATCGTTACTTATTTTGATGATAATTATCCACAATTATTAAAAAAGATTTACTCACCGCCATTAATCCTTTATACACTCGGAAATATTGAATCACATAATAATTGTGTTTCAATAGTAGGAACACGAAAACCGACAATATACGGTAAAAGAGTTGCCGAACGAATTGCAGGAGATTTAGCAAAACAAAAATTAACTATTGTAAGCGGGCTTGCGCGCGGCATCGATTCCGAAGCGCATTTGGGAGCACTTAAAAGTAATGGAAAAACAATTGCCGTAACCGGATCAGGTTTGGACGTAATTTATCCGCCGGAAAACAAAAAATTATACAATGAAATAGCTCAAAAAGGGATGGTGATAACGGAATATCCTTTGGGCACAAAACCCGACGCTCAAAATTTCCCCAAAAGGAACAGAATAATAGCAGGTCTTTCTCTTGGAACAATTATAATTGAAACACGAATAACAGGCGGTGCAATTCAAACGGCTCATCACGCTTTAGACCAAAATAGGGAAGTTTTTGCTGTCCCGGGAAATATTGAGGTACCTCAAAGCGAAGGCACTAATATTTTAATTCAAAAAAGTGAAGCAAAATTAATTCGCAACGCTGAAGATATTTTAATAGAGCTGAAATTAAAGCTTAAACCTGAAATAGGCAAAAACATTCCAAAACCAACGGTAGAGTTAAACCTCTTTGAAGAAAAAATATTTAACGCACTTAACGGCGAACCGATTCAAATTGATAATTTATCGGAAAAAACCAAATTAAGTTCATCGGATTGTTTAGTTTACTTACTATCTTTGGAATTTAAAGGTTTGGTAAGGCAATACCCGGGTAAAATGTTTTCACTTACTTAAATGTTTCTTTGGAATTAAAACAAAAAAAATATAGTCAAATCGAAAAAAATCAATATTTCTTTTTCCCTTTCCAGAAAGCTTTTAACCGTTCTTTTAATAATTTTTCCTGCCCGTTTTGAGTAGGGTGATAATATTGTGTGTTTCCCAGTTCTTTAGGAAAATATTTTTCCAAAACAAAGTGATTTTCAAAATCGTGGGGGTATTTATATTTTTCACCATATCCGATTTTTTCCATTAACTTTGTAGGTGCATTTCTTAAATGAAGCGGAACAGGATACATCGGTTTTTCTTTTACATCATTAATAGCATTTTGAATTGCGAGATATGAAGCATTGCTTTTAGGAGCTGATGCAAGATATGTTACACACTGTGCTAGAATAATTCGAGCTTCGGGCATGCCGATTATATGTACTGCGGAAAATGTAGATTCTGCTAAAACCAAGCCGTTTGGCGAAGCGTTTCCGATATCTTCCGAAGCAAGTATTATTAGTCTTCGAGCTATAAACAAAGGGTCTTCACCCCCTTCCAACATCCGAGCCATCCAATAAAGCGCAGCATCGGGGTCGCTGCCTCTAATACTTTTTATAAAAGCGGATATTAAATTGTAATGTTCTTCACCGCTTTTATCATAAATTATATTTTTCTTTTGAATAATGTTTTCTATTATTTCACGTGTAATTTCAATTTCAGGTTTATTAATATTTTGGATTATCGTAGATTCTAATATGTTCAACATTATTCTTGCATCGCCGCCCGAAATGTAAATAAGGAAATCTTTGTCAATATTTTTTATATTCAAGCTCGATAAAAAGTTATCTTTTAAAAGAGCATAGTTCAAAATATTTTCGAGATCGGTTTTAGTAAGTTCATTCAAAACGTAAATTCTAACACGTGAGCGTAATGCCGGAATAACCTCGAAAGAAGGATTTTCGGTAGTTGCACCGATTAAAATTATTTCTCCCGATTCTACGGATGATAACAATGCATCTTGCTGAGCTTTGTTAAATCTGTGAATTTCATCGATAAATAGAATTGTTTTTTTATGATATTGCAAATTCTCTTTTGCATATTCAATAACTTTTCTTAAATCTTTAACTCCTGAAGAAACAGCATTTAATTGAAAAAATTCGGAATTACTCTGCTCGGAAATTATTTTTGCAATAGTAGTTTTACCTGTACCGGGCTTACCCCACATAATAAAGGAGCTTAAAGCTTGCTGCTGAATCATTATTCTAATCGGTTTGCCTTGACCAACTAAATGATCTTGTCCCTGAAATTGATCAAGATTTTTAGGCCTGATTCTTTCGGCTAAAGGGATTTGTGGTATTTCTTTTTTTGCATTCAAAATAAGATTTTATTTTTCTTCAACTGTTAAAACTTTTTCATTTTTTTTCTGCATATTATATTTTTCCCGTGCAACTTCTTCTATTTTAAAGTCATTTGTTTTTAACGAATCTATTTTACTTTGCAGCGTATTTATTTGATTTTCCGTAATAGTGATCTCTTTGTGTAAAGTTCTCAATTCGCTTTTTAATTTAAAATAAGTAATTAAGCCGTTACTGTTAAAAATTAATAATCCCGCAAAAAAGATAAATAAGATAAAAATCAACCACGCAAAAAGATTAATATTTTTACGTTGCTTTTTCATTTATAATGAGATTCGGATAATTTTTTCAATAAAATCTTCAAATTTTATTCCGGCTGCTTCGACTATTTTAGGAATCAACGAATGATGTGTCATCCCGGGCAATGTGTTTACCTCTAAACAATAGCTTTTCATATCAAAACTTAATCTAAAATCTACTCTTCCGTATCCTTTACAACCAACCGAATTGTAAGCTAATAACGCTTGTTGTTGAATATGGTGAGTTACATTTTCGGGTAATTTAGCGGGAACTTCGTAACTACTCATTCCATCGGAATATTTACATTCGTAATCATAAAGATTGTGCTTCGGTATAATTTCTAAAACAGGTAAAACCTTTTGCTCTATAACCCCGACGGTAATTTCACGACCTTGAATATATTCTTCAATAAGCACTTTATCGGTATAGTTAAAAGCTTTATTCAGAGCATTCCGAATATCTTCTTTTTTATAGCATATTGTCAACCCGATTGTAGAACCTTGATCGTTAGGCTTAATTATACACGGGTAGTTAAAAAATTTTTCTATTTTTTTATGAATTAAATCAACGGATTCATTTTGCGAATTGACCACAAACCAATTTGGTGTTGAAACATCAAAATGATGGAACAATATTTTAGATGCTCCTTTATCCATTGCAATTGCACTTGCTAAAACATCAGAGCCGGTATATTTAATTCCACGCAATTTTAACAGTGCTTGAATTGTACCGTCTTCGCCCCATTTCCCATGCAAAGCGAGAACGGCTATGTCTATATTGTTCATCAGTGATGAGTTAATTATTTCAACATAATTTCTATTACTTACTTGAGCATAATCTCCGGAAGAAAAAAAATCATCTACCTTTTCGGGCTGATTTTTTCCATAAGCAGGATCAATAAGCGTTATTTTGCAATTAAGTTTTTGCAAAGTTTTATAAATAAACAATCCCGAAGATTTTGATACTTCCCTTTCAGGTGATGTGCCACCGAGCAAGAGAGCAATTTTTAATTTTTCTGAAAACATCGGATTTCCTTAAAAACAATATTTAATAATCAACTCTATTGCGAGGATCTATTTTTATTCCGTAGGCAGATTCGGCAATATCATATAGTTCTCGTACTTTCAATAACGGTAAGGATTTTTCCCTGCTAAGCGTTCGAGCGATGTAAAGTATTTTTGCTGAAGATTCTAACTTTTCCATTTTATAATAAGCATCTTTAATTGATATACCCAAAGTAACCGCACCGTGATTTTCCAATAACATAGCCCATGCATAATCGACATAAGGTTTTATTGAATTTACAAGTTGTTCGGTTGAAGGGGTGCCATATTTACAAAGGGGGACTTTTCCTAAGCTGAGTATAACCTCGGGGAAAATACCTCGCATTAAACCTTCTCCCACAGATGCAAAAGCAGTAGCATAAATAGGGTGGCAATGAATAACCGATTTTACTTCTTTTCTCGATTTATAAGATAGAAGATGAATTTTAACTTCGGTAGAAACTTTCCCGTTTCCATTTAGTATCTTTCCGTCATAATCAATTTCAATTATATCGGATTGCGTAACATCTCCTTTACAAATACCGGAACGTGTAATCAGAATGCGTTCGTCGTCAAGCCGTACCGAAAGATTCCCGTCGTAAGCAGAAACGAATCCTTTTTCATAAACTTTATGACAAGTTTCAACTAATTCATCTATCTTTTGCATGATTCTTCTAATTTTTCCATTAATTCTAAATTAATTAAACCGTCATAACCTGTTATTGTCGGTTCAATATTTTTCAATAATGCTTTTTGAAAATTACGAAGTCGATAAAGAAGTTTATTTGCCCTCCGCCTAAATGTTTTTCTGCCTTCACCTTCCAAATCGATAATTAGTTTACCGGGACTGTTTTTACTTCCTATTATATTATCGATAGAAAGGCAGCCCTTAAAGCCCAAAATATCGATTCTATTAAAAGCTTTTGGAGAATTATACGAGACATTTAAATAACCGTACCCACTATTTTTGTATTTAAGAATTGCATTAGCAAAATCATCAACCTCGCTTTGATAAATAATATTATCTAAATAACCTTTTATATCGGAAATTTCCCCACCGAAAAATCTTAAAAGATCAATTACATGAGGGCCAAGGTCCCACAAAGCACCTCCGCCGCTTAATTTTTTCTTAAATCGGTAATTTTCATTCGGGGCATAATTAATATTAAAATGGATAGTAACGGAAACAAGTTTACCGAGCATATCTTTTTCAATTAGTTCTTTAGCTTTCACAACCAACGGATGAAACCTATGAACGTAGTTGACAGATAAGAAAACATTATTTCTGTTACAAGCATCAACCATTTCTTTTGCTTGAGCAGAAGTTAATGCCATCGGCTTTTCACAAAGTATATGTTTTTTAGCTTCGGCAGCTTTTAAAACTTGTTCATAGTGATACGAATTAATACTTGAAATGTAAAGAGCCTCAAAATCACTTTTAAGAAATTCATCAAAATTATTAAATGCGCTTTCGGCAGCAAATTTGTTTTCAATATATTTGGCTCTTTCTAAGGAATGTGAGTAAACTGAAATCAATTTGCTTTTTTTAAGATGTTGAAAAGTAGGTAAAAGTGTATTCTCTGCAAAATTTCCGCAACCCGAAATTCCCCAACGAAGTTTGCGGGTAATTTTTTCTTTTATTTGTTTTGCTTTTTGAGCTCGTTTGATTTTCATAATAATTTATATCTTTATTTTACTCATCAATCTTTTAATCGGTTCGGATTTTTGCATTATGTAAAAATGTATTCCGGGAACATTATGATTCAGTAAATCTTCCACCTGCTTTAACGCCCATTTAATGCCAACATCAATTACATGTTCATTTTTAGCTTTTTCTATTTCTTCAGCTAATTCATTTGGGATATCAACGTGAAAATTTTTAGGTATAGAATGAATTTGTGTTTTCGAAGTTAAAATTTTTAAACCCGGAATAATCGGAACATCAATATCACTTGCTCTGCAAAATTCAACATAGTCAAAATATTTTTGATTGTCAAAAAACATTTGCGTAACAATGTAATTTGCTCCGGCTTCAATTTTTTGTTTTGCATATTTAACATCCGATTTCAAATTAGGTGCTTCAAAATGCTTTTCGGGATATCCTCCAACACCAATACAAAAATCCATTGGATCGGCATTTAATAATGTATCTTCAAGGTATTTCCCATGATTAATATCATTTATTTGTTTTACCAAATCAACAGCATGTTTATTTACACTTCTGCCATATCTAACAGGCTTATGAAAACCGCTTTCGTCTCCTCTAATTGCAAGTACATTATCAATTCCCAAATATCTAATTTCAATTAAAAAATCTTCCGTTTCTTCTTTTGTAAATCCTTGACAAATAACATGCGGAACGGCATCGATATTATACTTATTTTGAATAAGTGCACAAATACCAAGTGTACCCGGTCTTTTCCGTTTTACTCGCATTTTAAATTCGCCTTCGGGTGTTTCTTCATAAAGAACCTCTGCAGCGTGACTTGTAATATCGATAAAAGGCGGATTGAATTTTACGATATCTTCCAATATTAAAAGTAATTGTTTAATATCGCCTCCCCGTTTTGGAGGTATAATTTCAAAACTAATTAAAGTCCTGTTCGCTTTGTTTAAATGTTCAATTACTTTCATAACTCTCAAATTAATTTAATAATTAAATTTAATAATTAAATAGTTAAACTTCTTTATAATTGATTGTATATCTAATGCAGCAAGCCGTAAAAAAGGAAAAGTATAAACATTTACATATTTAGGAAATTTAAAAAATGTAGGTCGCAAATGTCATCCAATGTTTTTACTTATCTGTAGCGGAATGAAATAGTAGTAATGGAAAAAAACTCACAAAACATTCGTGTAAATTTGTGAAATTCGTGTCTTGTTTTTTGCCAAATTATTACAAGATATTAATTGTAAACTACTAACTGCCATAGAACGCAGGTCAAAAGAATTACTTGCCGAGTGATTCAGGAATAAAAAACAGCAGTAAATTAAAGTGCTTTTATACAAATTAAACTGATATCGTCGTCCGCA
>CAZXJG010000110.1:0-10961 GCA_964640985.1 uncultured Melioribacteraceae bacterium
AAAAGCCCCCTATGGGGGCAAACCAAAGCCACCTTCTAAGAAGGTGGATTATTTAATGTTCTCTATTTTTTGTTCTTAACCGGGTTTATTAAAATAAAAAAACCACTACCTCTGGAAGTGGACGGAGTAAAGGGTTCGCCCATTTGATTAATTGAAACAAATAAAATAATATACTTCCCGACGAGAAGGTACCCAAAAAACGGGAGGTAAAAATGAGTCGATTCAGAAAACTAACACATACAATATATGAATGCAAGTATCATATAGTAATATGTCCGAAATATCGGTATAGAATATTTGAAGGGGATATAGCAGAATATACAAGGCAAAAATTATATCAATTATGCAGAGAAAAAGACTTAGTAGAAATATTGGAATTGAATATACAAAAGGATCATATCCACATGGTTCTGTCTATAGTGCCAAAATATTCTATATCATCCATTTCTTTTTAAGCTGGAAGGATACGGCAGAAATCTCAGGAAAGAGGTTGTAAAAAGTTCCAAATGGTATTTTTACGATAACGGAATTAGAAATGCTGTTATTGCAAATCTCAATCCTTTGGCTATCAGGAATGATGTCGGCGTTCTTTGGGAAAATTATATGATCAGCGAGAGGATCAAATTTCAAAGCTACGATAAGATGCTCGTTAACAATTATTTCTGGAGGACCTACGACCGGCAGGAAATTGATCTAATTGAAGAAAGAGATGGAAATCTTTTTGCTTTTGAAATGAAATGGAATAAATCCAAAACAAAAATTCCTAAAGCCTGGGGTAAGGCTTACCCCGATTCACATTTTAAAGTAATCACGCAGGAAAATTATTTTGAGTGGCTGTGTGAAAAATAACAAAAAACTGCTGTCCGAATGTCTCCTTTGGAGAAGCAGTTCAGAGAAATTTGTTTTTACATCATAATCCCACAGATAAATCTGTGGGTTATCTCAATTAATGAATTTTTACACAGCCTATGAAGAGCGTAGCTATTTATTAATTAAGATAACTCTGCCTTTTCCCATAACAGGGATCACTTCGTGATAAGGCGGAGATTAAGAAAAACTCAGAATATCTTAGGCTTTTCCGTAGGAATCCTATAGAAGTTAACAATTAAATCCTTGTTTTTTTTTGCCTGCCCAGTGTAATTCTTTTTTATTGCACTGGGTAAAGAAATATTGAAAGAAAATTAATATAAACATTGATAGAATGACTGTATGGCTGAATGTATGTATGGAAGAAGGTAATTGTTATATACAATTCAATCAATCATACATTCATACAACCTTTTTAGATATTCCGGAATATGTAAATGTTTATACTTTTTCTTTTTTTGCGGTTTACCGCGCTATGGATAGCCCCATTTGATTTCGCACTTTCTGAGGAAACCCCAACTATAGTATACTACTGTGTTGCAAGACTTTCTTAATTTTTAGTTTTCCAATTTCAATTGGAAAAAATTTTGGGAATTTTATTTTCAGTTATTTTATAATCAGGAATTTATTTTAATTTTTCATATTAAAATTCAAAAGTGATTTTTAATGTTCTGTTTATAAAAAATCTACGCCATTTCTTTGTGAACTCTTCACAGTAATGAATATTTCATATATAAATTCACTCTAAAAAGATAGAATAATTTTTAATTGAGTAAAAATTTAAATAAATTCTTAATAATAAAGCTAGAATTTTTTTACTTCTGTTCACGATTAGCTCCTTTAATATAATTAATCATAATTAAAATTTAAGATGAATAAATAATTTTATTATGGATTAAAAAACATGTGATGAATAAATAGACTTTTTAGATTCACATTATTGATTTTTTTTGAAAACTTTATTTTTCTTATAACTCATTTTATTTTCAATTATCCAATCAGGCCTCTCTTAATTTCGGTAATTTACGAACTCTTGATTTAAAAATTTTATATTTTCTATTTTAGAAAAGTGTGTAGAAGATATTGTTTTGAGTTATTATTTATCCGGTATATCGAAAATTTAGTATCTTACATATTTTAAATTAATAAAAATAAAATGACGGAATATAAGTTAGAACATATTAAAGATATGATAATTGTTAAAGGTGCAAGGCAGCACAATTTAAAAAATCTTTATTTGGAAATTCCACGTCGAAAACTTATTGTGTTTACCGGAGTAAGCGGAAGCGGAAAATCATCATTAGTATTTGATACAATTTATGCGGAAGGGCAAAGACGTTATGTAGAAAGTCTTTCGTCGTATGCTCGTCAATTTTTAGAACGTATTAACAAACCGGATGTGGATTTTATTTACGGTATATGCCCTGCGGTTGCAATTGAACAAAAAAAAAGTTCACGAAATCCGCGTTCAACAGTTGGCACAAGTACTGAAATATATGATTATTTAAGACTTTTATTCGCCCGATTAGGCAAAACGATTTGTTTTAATTGCGGTAAAGTAGTAAAAAAAGATTCTACCGCTTCGGTTACGGCTTGGTTTCAAAAGCAAACCGAAGATACACGATTTTATATAGGTTTTCCGTTACGATTTCACGAAGGAAGAAAAATAGCTGAAGAATTTACACTTATAAAAAAACGCGGTTACTTTAGAATATTTCAAAAAGGAAAGTTTATCGATTTAAATCAAACCAATATATTACCGAGAACCAAGAGGGGAATTCATGTAATTGTTGATAGATTTAAAATTAAAAAAGAGAATCTGAGAGAAAAATTAGCCGATTCAATTGAAATTGCTTTCAAAGAAGGCGAAGGAAGATTAAGTGTTATTAATGCCGATACAAGCGGGATAAAAACATTTAACCGGTTTTATGAATGTTGTGGAATTAGATATGAAGAACCGGAACCGAGATTTTTCTCTTTTAACAATCCTTTCGGTGCATGCCCTGTTTGTCAAGGCTTCGGCAAAATTATTGGATACGATATAAATCTTATTGTTCCCAATCCTAATTTAAGTTTGATTGAAGGAGCAATTGCTCCTTGGCGCACAGTAAAATTCAGTAAACATTTAAGAAATTTGGTTCGTGTGGCTAAAGGCAAAAAAATACCTTTAAACGTACCCTATAAAAACCTTACCGAAGAACAGAAGGGTTTTATAAATAAAGGCTTCGATGGATTTATTGGAATTGAGCGGTTTTTTAAAGAGTTGGAAGGGCATACTTACAAAATGCACATTCGCATACTTTTAAGCAGATACAGGGGATATACGAAATGTACCGCTTGTAAAGGCTCACGTTTACGCAGAGAGGCTCTTCAAGTTAAAATAAGCGACAAATCAATTTTCGATATTGTTCAATTTTCAATTGAAAAAGCTTATGAATTTTTTAATGAATTGAAACTTTCCGAATATGAATTAAAAATAGGCGGACAAATACTTGATGAAATTAGGAAAAGATTGAAATTTTTGAATGATGTAGGTTTAGGATATTTAACATTAGACAGATTAAGCAGTACTCTTTCAGGCGGTGAAACCCAAAGAATTAATTTAGCCACATCACTTGGATCGGCTTTAATCGGTACTCTTTATGTCCTCGATGAACCTACTATAGGTTTGCATCCGCGGGATAATTTAAAATTGATAAAAATTTTGAAATCATTACGGGATATCGGAAATACGGTTTTAGTTGTTGAACACGACCGTGAAATGATGAAGAATTCAGATTTAATTTTTGATATGGGACCACGGGCAGGAAATTTTGGAGGGGAAATTATAGCGGCAGGAACTTATAAAGAAATTTTAGAAAATACTAAATCACTTACCGGAAAATATCTTTCGGGAGAAAAATTTATACCGCTTCCTTTAAAAAGAAACATAAACCCTACTCCTACAATTAAAATTTTTGGAGCCAAAGAACATAATCTAAAAAATATTAATATTGAAATTCCTCTACACAAATTTGTTGTAGTTACCGGGGTCAGCGGGTCGGGTAAAAGTACTTTAATTCATGATGTGCTTTACGGAGGCTTAAGTAAAATGATGGGATACAATCCCAAAAGAATAGGAGTTTATGATTCAATTGAAGGCTATAGCAATATTGACGAATTGGAAATAGTTGATCAATCGCCAATTGGTAAAACGCCGCGCTCAAATCCTATTAGTTATGTAAAAGGCTACGAACATATTAGAGAGTTATTTGCAGATACACCTCAAGCGCGTGCAAGAGGATATAAACCAGGTTATTTTTCTTTTAATGTGCCCGGCGGGAGATGTGATACATGCGGCGGCGAAGGATACGTGAAAATTGAAATGCAGTTTCTTGCCGATCTTTATTTGGAATGTGAAGACTGCAAGGGTACAAGATTTAAAAAAGAAGTAAGAGAAATAACTTATAAGGGTAAAAATATTGTTGATATTTTAAATATGACGGTTAATGAAGCACTTGAATTTTTTAAAAACAATCTTAAAATTCAAAGGTATCTTCAAGTGCTTTCTGATGTTGGGCTCGGCTATATTAAATTAGGGCAGCCGTCAAATACATTATCCGGCGGTGAAGCTCAAAGAATTAAATTAGCTTTACATTTATTAGCGAAAAAACCTAACCGTAGTACTCTTTTTATTTTTGACGAACCTACAACAGGTTTACATTTTGACGATATTTCAAAATTACTTAATTGTTTTAAAATGCTGCTCGATAATAATAATTCGATTATAATAATAGAACACAACCTTGATGTAATAAAATCTGCAGATTATGTAATTGATTTAGGACCTGAAGCCGGAGAAAAAGGAGGAGAAATTGTCGTTACCGGAACGCCTGAAGAAATTGTTAAATGTAAAAAATCTTATACAGGAAAATACTTAGAACCATATTTGCTGCGTAAATAATTGAGTTTCAACCGCTTTTTTTCAAAACAGCACCGGTAACCGTCATTACCATTTTCTCTTTAATAACAGATATTAATTTACGAATCATCGTTTTATCGTTTCCTTTTAAATATATATTTAAATAAGTCACTTCTATTTTTATTTATTTTCAACAGAATCCTTTTTTATAAATTACTTTGTTACAACGGAATAATTAACTCTATAAATAAAAATACTGCGAAATAATATTTCCCAAATTATCTTTTGTTTTGATATTAAGATGTTTTCGAATTGTTAACTTGTTTTATTTTAATAAGTTATTGACTTATGGATTTTTGGTATTAACTTTGATGCGATATATATGTTTTAAAAACAACATATAAAAGGAGGTTAAAATGTGGCAGGCATGGACAAATGGAATTTTAGGAGCGTGGCTATTTATTTCAGTATTTTTAGGTTTCGCTCTTAACGGTAATATGTGGAACGATTTAATAGTAGGCATTATTGCCTCAATTGTTGCAATAACAATGCTTAAAAACAAACCTTGGCAAAGTTGGCTTATGCTTGTTGTTAGTGTATGGTTAATTATTGCGGCTTTTATCCCAGGTTTGCTTACAACAGTGGGAAATGCATGGGATGGAATTATAGTTGGTATTTTACTAATGATTGGAGGTTTCGGCGCACTTGGAAAATCTTCGGATGTTTCTCATGTTGAAGCACCAACTAATTAATTAAAACGATAGATTTTATATAATTCCGTTAAAAATAAATCTAAATTATATTTTAACATCAAAACCGAATCTTGTAACGAGATTCGGTTTTATTATTCATTAGAAAATAAATTTAAATAAGTATTAGTTCACTCCAAAAAGTTAGTATTCAATTTTCAAAAAAAAGGATAGAATACAAACTCAGGGGGTAAAATAGAATAATAGATTTACAACTTATTATTCCACCCCCTAAACAATTTCCGTCAAATTCTTCAATAAGATAAATAAAACCAAAAATATGCTTCTATTTACTCCCTCCCGGCTTTTGCACGAAGAGAGATTAGATTAAGTTCATAAAAGAATCAAAATCCGAAAATCATTTCAAAAACAAATTAAATGTACCTTTATATATCAAAATAAAATGTGAATTTGTGTAATTGAATTATCATTGAATTTATTTGTTTTCTAATTTATCTTTGCTCATTGTAAAATAAGGGAAAGATGAAGAAGTTATCTTTATTAATATTAATAGTTTCGTTATTTACTTTTGCCGGGTGCAGCGAAAGTCAGCATTATCACGACCAAGTACCTATAAAATTAAAATTGAAGAAAACCCAAAATATTACGTTAAATAATATCGATGGAAGGAAAAATGCCTTACAAGTAGCTATTTCTGCGATGATTTCTCCTAAGGAAACATTTTCACAATATCAAAATCTACTAAGTTATATAAGCAAAAAATTAGGTATGCCCATCGAATTAAAACAAAGAAAAACATACAGTGAAATAAACGATTTATTAAAAAGTAATGAATTGGACTTTGCATTTATCTGTTCGGGGGCTTATGTAAGAGCAAAAAAGGAATTCCCGATAAAATTATTAGCTATTCCTGTAGTAAACGGGAAACCTTATTATCAAGCATTTATTATTGTTAATAAAAATAGTTCCATAAAAAAGTTCAGTCAATTACGAAATAAATCATTTGCCTTTACAGATCCGTTATCGAACACAGGCTATAATTATGCAATTACTTTGTTAAAAAAGATGGGGGAAACACCGGATAAGTTTTTCTCAAAAACAATTTTTACTTATGCTCACGATTATTCTATTCAAGCAGTGGCTCGGGGAATTGTGGACGGTGCATCTGTAGATGGTTTAATTTTCAACTATTTAAAAAAATTCTATCCTAAAAGAGTTGCTCAAGTAAAAATAATTAAGGAATCAAAGCCGTTCGGAATACCGCCTTTTGTTTATCCGCCGGGTGCAAATAAACAACTAATCGCAAAGATTAGACAAATTCTGCTTAATATGAACAAATCAAAAGAAGGCAAGAAAATTCTTTCGTCATTAATGATTGATAAATTTATTGAACCTGATGTTCATCTTTACGATTCAATTAAAATTAGTAATTGATGAAAAAAAGAAATCTACAAATTAATATCCCATTATTTTGGAAATTTTCTTTAGCGATTATTTTTATCGTTGCCCTTTTCGGAAGTATAAATGCATATCTAATCTGGAAAAACGTTCAAAAAGCATTAGAAAAAGAATCTGAAGAAAGGGTGTTATTTATTGCAAGAAGCTTGAGTCAGCAAGTTGTTACTCCTTTGCTTTTCGAGGATTATATCGGCATACAAAAACTTATAGATGAAACTGTTAAATTAGACAGTTCAATCAAATATGCATTTATATTGGATGCATCGGGCAAAGTGCTTATACATTCAACAAATTATCCGATTCCAATTGCATTGGTAAAAGCAAATTTATTAAAAGGAAACGATTCTCTCAGTGTACGATTAATAGAAAATGTTAGTTCTCATGATGAAATAATAAGAGATTTGGCTTATCCGATTCTAAGTGGTAAGTTGGGACAGATTCGTGTCGGTATTTCCGAACAATCTATTTATTCTGATGTTATTCGTACCATTAACCATTTTTGGATAATGGTCGGTTTCTTTTTAGTTTTTGGTATTTTAGGAGCGCTCGCCTTTTCACATTTCATAACCAAACCTATTAAAAGTATTCAATCATTAGCTGATAGTCTCGATTTTAACTCATTGGAAGGCAAAAAAGTCCCTAAGATCATTATCAGAGAAAAAATATTAGATAGATTTCCAGTGTTATTTAGAGCAAAGGATGAGATTGATTTACTAACCGATAAAGTTAATGATATGATATTCCGTTTAAGTGAAGCATACAAAAAATTGAAAAATACACAATCGCAGCTAATCCAATCTGAAAAATTAGCTACTATCGGGACCATTTCTTCCGGACTTGCTCACGAAATAAATAATCCGATTTCGGGTCTTCAGAATTGTATCAGAAGGTTAAATAAAGATCCTAAAAACATCGAACAGAACAAGGAATACCTTATATTAATGGATGATGCGGTTAACAGAATTGAAACGGTAATCAAAAATTTATTAAATTATGCCCGGCATGAAGAAACCGTATTTGTAAAGGTAAATTTGGAAGAACTAATTGAAAATTCACTATTATTATTAGCTTACAGACTTGAGGAAAATAGAATTTCGGTAATCCGGGAGATTCAATCGAATTTAAATAAAGTATTAGGCAGTGTAACACATATTGAACAAATAATAATAAATTTAATTATTAATGCAATTGACGCAATTCAACAAGCAGGCTCTTTGAGTAAAGGAAGAATTTTTATTTCCGCTGAAAATTTTGATAATTATGTTAAGTTTATTATTGAAGATGACGGTATCGGCATTTCTTCCGGTAAACTAAAATATATTTTTAACCCTTTTTACACCACAAAAGCCGCAGGTAAAGGAACAGGTTTGGGTTTATCGGTTATTCAAAATATTGTAAATTTGCACAACGGAAAAATTGAGGTTACAAGTAAAGAAAAAAAAGGATCAAAATTTATTGTATATCTTCCTATCTATAAAAAGGTTTGATTGATGGATTATACAAAAGAACATTTGAATATCTGCGTTGTTGACGATGAAGAAATTTTGCGCGTAACTATTGCCGGTGATCTTAAAGACATGGGGCATAGTGTAATTGAATTTGATAATCCTGCCGAAGCTTTGAACTACATCAAATCCCACAGTAAAATTGAAGTGGTTATTACAGATATCAAAATGCCGGGTATGAGCGGACTTCAACTGCTTCAGGAAATTAAAAAAATTAATCATGAAATTTGTGTAATAGTTATAACCGCCTATGGAACGGTAAAGTCCGCCGTGAAAGCTATTAAATTCGGAGCATTCGATTATTTAACTAAACCCTTTGAACCGGAAGAGTTGAAAAATTTGATAAATAAAATTGCGGAGATAAATTGTCTGCGCCACAGAAACAAAGAGTTTTCCGAGCATTTCCGCACTAAATACAGTATTAGTTCTTATTTCGGGGAAAGTGATCACGTAAAAAAAACAAAAGAAAATATCAAATTGGTTGCAGATTCTAATTCTACTATTTTAATAACCGGTGAAACCGGAACTGGAAAAGAATTGCTTGCAAATATAATTCACTATAATAGTAACCGGCGTAAAAAACCTATGGTTAAAGTTTCTTGTGCAATTCTGTCTAAAGATGTTTTTGAAAGTGAATTATTCGGTCATACTAAAGGCGCATTTACTGGTGCCGATAAAGAAAGAATCGGTAGGTTTGAAGAAGCTGACGGCGGTACTCTTTATTTGGATGATATTGATGATATCCCATTGGAATTACAAGTAAAACTGTTACGCGTTTTACAAGAAAAAGAAATTGAAAAAGTAGGCAGTAATAAAACAATTAAAATTGATGTAAGAGTAATAGCATCTACTAAAGCAAACCTTATGCAGCTTGTAAAAGAAGGTAAATTCCGCGAAGACCTTTATTATAGAATAAACATTTTTCCAATAAATCTAATCCCTTTAAGAAAAAGAAAAGATGACATTCCTATTTTGTTTAATGAATTTTTAAAGGTTTATTCGCAAGGTAAAAAAATAGTTGTAGAAAATAATGTGTTAGAATTATTGTTGAACTATGATTGGCCCGGTAATACAAGAGAATTAAAAAACCTTGTTGAAAGACTCGTGATTCTATCTCGAAACAATATTATCGACAAATCTCTAATTCCATCGGAAATTACCTCACCTAATTTCGCAAATTTACCGGTTGAAATGGATAAAAATTTGGTAGAACTTGTAAGAAATGTTGAAATTACCGCTATAAAAAACGCATTAGAAGAAGCTTCGGGTAACAAAAATAAAGCCGCTGACATTTTGGGAATTCCAATCTCAACTCTCCGTTCAAAAATGGAAAAATATGATCTTTTCTAAAAATTGTTTTCATAATTTACTTAAGAATTAGAAACTGCCTTTAGGGGGTGGAATAATATAAGTTGTAAATCTATTATATATTATGCTCTATTCCACCCCCTGAAAATCTATTATATATAAATTATTCTATTCCACCCCCTAAATAATATTTCAAGCTTTTTTTAACGGACTGTAAAGTAACTTTTTCTACGTTTGATTTTCACCTATGTAAATTTTGACTCTGAATCCCTGAAATTGGAAATAATTACTTGCTTTAATAATCTATATTATATAGGTTAAAAGTTTTATTAGTTGAAAATATATTAAGGTGAAAGCTGAGTAAAAATATTGTTATTAATTGTTTTTACGTTCATTGTTCAAATTGGAAGTTATTTCAGTTGTTTCTACTAATTACTAAAATATCTTGAAAGTAAAATTAAAAATTAGTAAGATTAAGTCGATAATTTAAGAGGTCAAATCATGAAATTTGTACGTAATGTTTTTATCGTTTTTTTAATTTTAACATTTGAAATTGTTTTAGCACAGACTAAAAAACAAACATTCCAGCTTAAGGATATGCGTAAGGTGGTAAATATTTCAAGTCCCCGGATATCCCCCGACGGCAATCGTATTGCAATCATTGTTTCGAAACCGGATTGGAAAAAAGACAAAAGCAAACAAGAAATTGATCTCGTAAATATTGCAGATGGTTCACTGCGAAGTTTGACATATAAACGTGAAGGAATTTCCCATCTCCGCTGGTCACCTAAAGGTGAAAGATTAGCATTTGTAGCTAAAGACAATAAAACTAAAAAACCACAAATTTTTGTAATGCCAATGAATGGCGGCGATGCCATACGGATTACCAAATCAAAGACAGGAGTAAGCGAATACGCATGGAGCCCTGACGGGGGTAAAATAGCATTTGTAGCACAAGACACAATACCAAATCCAAAAGCAATAAAACACCACGAAGATGAGTTTAAAGTAACCGATAATAATTATACTGTTAAAGCCGCAGTACAACCTTGGCACTTATGGCTTGTATCGGCAAAGGGCGGAAAGGCAAAACGGTTAACCAAAGGTACATGGAGTATTGTTACAGATCAAGAAACAATTTCACCTATTGTTTGGAGTCCCAAAGGGAATTCCATTACTTTTCAGCGCTTTCCGGATGTTTGGGAAGGAAAC
>CAZXJG010000111.1:0-10845 GCA_964640985.1 uncultured Melioribacteraceae bacterium
AGTAAAATCTCTGATCGTTGTTTAAAATTTTCATGCATCAAATGTGCCAAATAAATAATTGGCGGTGCAATGCTGACTAATAAAAAAATGGTTAACCCAAATACAAATTTATTCTTAATGGTGTGGAACATAAAAATTTTACCCTATCGTCAAATGATATAATAAGATAAAAATATCTTCTAAAAAGGGAGAAACCCTCCTAAATCTTCCTTTCCCTCTCTGATTAAAGTATTAAAATTTCATTTAAAAATCTATGTATAAATTAATAAAAAGAAATATTTGTTGATTAGCGTGGGACACGCTTAACACAGTGCGACATAAATGTCTCCCCGCCATTTGATTTATGCTCGTGTTTAATTTAATTCTAAAGCATTCCAAAAAATAAAAGCTTCAATTTTAACGATTTTAAGCAGAAATATCTATTGGGAGATTTTTTTATTGTTGTGTTTAATTATGGCATATAAGTTGTTTGTAATGTAGTTATGAATATTTTAATGATAACTAAAGATCAAAAATTAAAAAAAATTACAAAAGCTGTTGAATTAACAACTAAAAACAATTTTATGATTTTTGATAAAAGCTCGGAGCTTTTGGAAGTAACATCAAGAATACTAAAGATTAAACCTTCTGTCATTATTATTGATGACGATTTTATAAAACCGAATTCTGCAAAAATTATCAAAACAATAAAAGAAATTCTATATGATATTAATATAATATTCGTTACTTCAAATAATAGTATAAAATTCGGGCGTAAAATAAACACTTTGGGAATACAATTTTATGCCATTAAACCAATTGAAGAAAACCAAATAATTGATTTACTAAGTTCAATTATTACAAATCAATTCAATAAACAAATTGCAAACTAAATTTAGGAGGATTTAAATGAAAAAATTGATTCTACCAATATGCTTATTTATCGTTTTGGGGTTTACTTTGTCGGTATTTGCACAGCCTAAACCGATTATCAAAATCAAAGCATATAGTCCGTATGAACTTGAGCAGATGGGATTAAAAACACATACTTCATCGGGATTAAATGTAGTGGGGGTTGGATATTTGGTTTATCTTGGTGCCTCAAATGCTGCGGGCGATTCGATTACCGCGTATGCATGGTCTGTGTCGGCAAAGCCGGATACCTCTAACGCTAAAATGGATTCGACAAATACTGAAAACACAACATTCAGAAGTGATGTACCCGGAGAATATACCATTAAACTAACCATCACAACTGCATCAGGTACTGCTGATACCACTGTAACGATTGTGGCTGCAGATTATGTAGGCGTCGGTACTATTGCAGGGGCAACTCCGGATTACAAAAAAGGCCAATGCGGATCTTGTCATGCTGCTAAAAATAGCGAGTGGGAAGGTACGGGGCATGCCGTAATGTTACAAAAAGGGCTTAACGGTGAGAATGGTTCTCATTATAAAAGTTACTGCATCACATGCCATACGGTTGGATATAACACCGATTCTTTAGCAGTAGACGGCGGCTTTGACGATGTAGCTAAAACACTTGGTTGGACATTCCCCGACAGTTTATATCCTGGGCAATGGGACAGTTTAGTAGTAAATTATCCTGCATTAGCACAAAAAGCAAATATCCAGTGTGAAAATTGTCACGGACCAGGCAGCCTTCACAAAGGTGATGTATCAAAAATTGCTGTTTCGTTGGATGAAGGAGTCTGCGGTCAATGTCATGCAGACCCACCATATCATCCGAGAGGAGTACAGTGGAAATTATCAAAACATGCTATAGGTGTAGGATTTGCAGCTAATGAAAGCGCATGTGCGTCGTGTCATTCGGGATATGGATTTATTCACGCTACTGATCCGTCAACGGGGCTATCTCAAACAACCGGATTTCCTCAAGTCAGTTGTGCAGTTTGTCACGATCCGCATTCTGCGGCAAATGAGCATCAACTTAGAACCGTAGCACCTGTAACTTTAGGTAATGGTATTGTGGTTTCTAATGCCGGCTCAGGTCAACTTTGTATGCAGTGCCATAAAAGTAGGAGAGATGCTGAAACTTATGCAGTAAGTTATCATAGATATTACGGACCGCATCATGGGCCGCAAGCCGATATGTTGGAAGGGACAAATGCAATTACATTTGGAATGTATATACCAAGTTCTCCGCATAAAACTGCTGTAACGGATGCTTGCGTTCATTGCCATATGGCGGCAACACCAACCTCTGGAGCCGCTGCCGGTAAAATGGGCGCGCACACTTTTGAAATGAGTTACGGGGATTCGGATAATGTCGCAGCTTGTCAGCCTTGTCATGCAGGTATTAAGAGTTTCGATGATGTTATGGCCAGTAAAGATTATGACGGTAACGGCAAAATAGAAGGAGCTACTACTGAAGTTCAAGGTTTATTGGATAGCGTTGCGGTTTTATTGCCTCCAATTGGTCAAGATACTGTTATCGTAACTTCGTCTTTTAATAAAATTCAATTAAAAGCTGCTTATGATTATTTATTCGTAACCGAAGATGGGAGCCACGGAATTCACAATTTCCAATATGCCGTTAATTTACTTTTAGTTACGAAGAAAGCACTTAAATATGGTGTATTAACCGAAGGGAAGATTCAAGCGATTACAGATGTACCTAATGATCAAGGATATCAAGTACGTATTGTATGGTCAAGATTTGGCGGCGATGGTGTCAGCGATAATCCTGTGTTGAATTATGCCATTTTCCGGAAAGTAGATCAAATGGGTAAAATTGCAAATAATGTTCATGTTTACAATTCAATAAAATCAGTGCCCAATAATATTAATATATTAAAAAGTGGCACATACGTAAAAACTAAAGACGCATTATGGGATTTTGTTGCCACTGCACCGGCTGTTGCTCAATTACAATATAGTGCCATAGTTCCAACCCTGTTTAATACAGTTAAAGGTGATACGGTTTATTCGGTATTTAAAGTAGCGGGTCTTACAGCAAATCCTGCAATAAATGTATTCTCTGCCCCCGATAGCGGATTTTCCGTAGATAACTTGGCCCCCTCTGCACCATCGGGAGTAACGGCTGCAGCGGTAAGCAATACAATTGATTTATCTTGGTTGAAAGTTAAGGCATCAGATTTTGACTATTACACAATTTACAGAAGTAAAACTGCTAATTTTAAACCTACTTCTGCAAATATATTAGCAACAACTATTAACCATAGTTATTCTGATAGTAAGGTTGAAAATGATGTAACATATTACTATAAAATAACGGCAACTGATTTCAATAAAAATGAATCTAATTATTCTGAAGAAGTCAGTTCGATGATCACAGGTGTAGAAAATGAAATGGGTATTCCTACTCAGTATGCATTACAGCAGAATTTCCCGAATCCGTTTAATCCTTCAACAATAATCAAATATCAGTTACCGAAAGCATCATTTGTTCGGTTATCGGTTTTTGATATTACAGGTCAGGAAGTAGCGGTTTTAGTTAATGGGGAAGAACCTGCAGGCTATTATAGTATAACTTGGAATGCATCAAATTTCGCTTCCGGTGTTTATTTGTACAAAATACAAATCGGTGAGTTTAATCAAGTTCGTAAAATGCTGTTGGTTAAATAATCAGTGTAAAAATACCGAAAGTATTATTTAGCCCGATTTCTTAAATGAAACCGGGCTTTTTTTAGTGTAAAAAATCAAGTTATTGAGTGTTAAAAGCATAATTCATCAATTTATAAACTAATTTAGCGGCAATAAAATTTGAAGCACATTGAGATTTTGAAGGTGCTAATTCTACCAAATCAAAGCCCACAATATTTTTTTGTTTTCCTACTAATCTTAAAAGATTCATTGTTTCGTCCCAAAATAAACCTCCGGGTTCAGGAGTTCCCGTAGCCGGAATTATTGCAGGGTCAAATCCGTCTACATCAAATGTTATGTAAACATTATCGTGAAGGTAATTGGCAATTTTATTTTGCCACTGTTTACCAAATTTATTCAAACGGACATCTCTTGTATAAAATGTATGCAGATTATTTTTACGAATAAATTCTGCTTCCTCTTTGCATTGTGCTCTAATACCTACTTGCACAATGTTCTTATTAAATTCGGCAACCCTTGCCATAACGGATGCATGTGAATATTTTGACCCTTCATAAGAATTTCGCAAGTCGGAATGTGCATCAATCTGTAAAATCGAAATATTATTGAATTTTTCGTGGTGTGCTTTTATTGGAGCTAAAGATAAAGAATGTTCACCTCCTAATGTAACCACAAATTTATTTTGATCGAGTAATTTTTTAACTTTTTTGTAAATTAAATTTATTCCTTTACTAACCGAATATGTATCTAAATTTAATTCCGGTAATGTTGCAATACCTTTTTCAAAACAGAGTTCGTTTCTTAATTCTTCATCATAAAATTCTACATAACGAGATGCCTTGATGATTTCTTTCGGACCATTTTTAGTGCCTTTACCATAGCTGATTGTTTTTTCGAACGGTACAGGTAAAATTACAATTTGTGAATTTTCAAATGAAGAAAATTCGGCTGGAATTCCTAAAAAATTTGATTTAGGTGTAAGAGCATTCATAGTTATTTTTAATTAATAAAAAGAAAGGGCTATCGATTAAAATTGTTCGCTTAATTTGATAAATGTTAATTTAACAAATACCAATTTGTCTAAAGTTAATAAAATCTAATAATTATTTTATATTCCGCAGCGTAATTAATAACCCTTCCGTATAAATTATTTGGAAACCAAACTATCTTTGTTTACAATTGATGAAACAGCAGATCTTTCAAATTTAATTTTTACATTATTGCCGACATCAATCAGGCAAGTCTTTTCGTCTAATCCGGCAATTGTACCGTGCATACCACCGCTGGTAACAATTTTATCACCTTTTTTTAGCGCAGTTAATAGCCTTTGTCTTTCTTTAGCTCTCTTTTGCTGAGGTCTAATAATCATAAAGTAAAAAATGGCGAAAATTGCTGCAAACATAATCAGAGTACTGACCATTCCGCCGCCGCCGCCTCCTTGGGGTGCAAATGCTAAAAGGTATTCCACTTATCCCTCCTTAATTGTTTTGATGTTAATTGATAATTTATTAATAATTTCGTTTTTCCATTCAGAATACGAATCATTTAAAATTTGTTTTCTCGCTTCATAAACCAAGTTTAGATAAAAACTTAAATTATGAATTGATGCAAGTTCCAAAGCTAAAATTTCACGTGATAGAAATAAATGTCTCAAGTATGCTCTTGAAAAATTTCTACAAGTATAACAATTACAATTTTCATCAACAGGTTGAAAGTCGTCTTTATAAATTGCATTCCGCATAGAGATCACACCATTTGACGTAAAAAGATATGCATTTCTTGCATTTCTTGTAGGCATCACACAATCGAACATATCGATACCTCTTTGAATTGCTTCAAGAATATTTTCTGGTCTGCCTACACCCATCAAATATCGTGGTTTTTCTTCGGGCAAAATATTAGTAGTAAAATCTACAATATCATACATTATATTTGTCGGCTCACCGACAGCCAAACCTCCAATTGAATATCCATCAAAATTTAGGGTTGTTAAATCTTCAGCGGAAGATTTGCGTAAATCTTTGTATACACTGCCTTGAACAATACCAAACAGTGCTTGTTCGTAGCCATAAAGGGGATTTGAAATTTCAAATGCTTCTTTATTTAATAATGCCCATCTCGATGTTAAATCTTTAGATTTTTTTGCATAATCATAATCACAGGGGTAAGGTGTGCATTCGTCAAGCGGCATCATTATATCGGAACCAATTTTGCGTTGAATTTGAATAACCTTTTCCGGTGTGAAAAAATGTTTAGAGCCGTCCAAATGCGATCTAAATTCAACTCCATCGTCCTTTAATTTACGAAGATGAGTTAAACTGTAAACTTGATATCCACCGCTGTCGGTTAATATAGTTTCGTCCCAATTCATAAAATTATGAAGTCCGCCTGCTTTTTCTAAAATCTGTGTTCCGGGCCTAAGATACAAATGATAAGTGTTACTCAGAATTATTGAAGCATTTATTTCATTTTTCAATGTTCGCGGAGTAACGGCTTTAACAGTACCTTGCGTGCCGACAGGCATAAAAATCGGCGTTTTTACCACACCGTGGGATGTAGTAATAAAACCTGCCCGTGCCTTTGAATTATTATCGCTATGCTCTATTTCAAAATTCAAATAATTTGTTCAAAATAAATAAAATAAAACTTTATAAAATAAGATAAAATAATTATATGTTCCAATGAATTTCAAGAAGAAGTTAAGGGATGTTTAAGAATTCAATATTTGTTTAGAAGTGATAATTAAAAGAACAAAGAAAATTTATGATAAATTATTAATAAATACCGAGATTTTTTAAATTTTACTTACTATAAATAAAAATAACGATTGCCGTAATTTTAACTTTAATTTTTTTGAATAACAGTTTCATAAATAATTATTAACTTGTGTAACATGAGTTATTCAATAAAATTTTTGTTTATTTGGAATTTTTAAGGCTATCGATTTTTGATTCTAAAGCTTTAAGTTCTTTTATTTTTTTATCATATTTTTTAATTACTTTATTAATTTTCTTTTGGTACTTCGATTCGCTCCAATAGCCGCGTTCTTCAAAATACTTTTTGAACAACCAATTATGTTTAAGTGCTTCCATATCTTCTGAAAAACTTTGAGCACCTTCCATTGCAGATTTTGAAGTAACTACCAAATTATTTATTACAACTTGCATAGAATCGTAAGCGCTTCTATCGTTTATTAAAGCACCTAAAACACCTTTACCTTTTTTTACGGTTCTAACAATATGCTTAAATTCGGCAGTTGAACTATCGATATTATTGATAATACCTGAAATTCCTTTACTTAAATCTACAATAACACCTGAAATAGCATCCATTCTTTTCGTTAAGGTAATCAAGCTTGAATCTGCCGATTTTGTGATATGGACAGCGGCATAGTAAAGTGAATTGTCATTTATAATTTTGCCGAAAGTTCCTTTACCTTTATTTACTTTTTTTGTTATCTCCGAGAGATTTTTTGTGAGATTTTTTAAATACCCGATAGTTCCTTGTGTTTCTTCAATTATTTGTGTCAAGCTTATTTGCCGTTTCGATTTTATAACACCCCCATTACTAACAACTGCATAATTTTGGGTCCCGGGTGTAATTGAAACAACCTTTCCGCCAACCAAGCCTTCGGTTTGAATAGTTGCTTTGCTGTCAAGACGGATAAATTGCCGCATATCGCTGTTTATTCTCATTGTAACTTCAACCAGATTTTTAGTACCCGATGAAATTTGCAAATTACTTACGCTGCCTATATTTAATCCGCTTAATCTCACCGGTGCACCGTTACGCAATCCGGAAACATCTTGGAAATACGATTTGACATAAAAACTTTTAACGAATAAAGCTTCTTTGTTACCGATTAAAAATACGGCAACTACAAATAAGAATGTACCAAGGAAGATAAATATGCCTAATTTTGCTCCTTCTAAATGTTTTAGCATTAATTTCTCCGTTAAGTTTTTATTAATTCTTTACTAAAAAAGTTTTTCAAAAATCGATCATCTAAATTAATAAGTTCATTAATTTTCCCTTCATAAGCTACTTTGCCATCTCTAAGAAAAATTGCACGATCGGCAATTATTTTAGCACATATTAAATCGTGTGTTACAATAATAGATGTCATATTAAGTTTCCGTTGAAGGTCCCGTATTAATTCACTAATATTTTTTGAAGTTATCGGGTCTAATCCGGTAGTCGGTTCATCATAAAACATAATTTCCGGTTCAGTTATTATTGACCTGGCTAATCCGATTCTTTTTTTCATTCCACCCGACAATTCAGACGGCATCTTATCTATTGCTTCCGATAAATGTACCAAGTCTAAGGTTTTTTCAACTTTTTTATTTAATTCTTCTTGTGTAAATGAATTACTACGTTTTAATGGAAATTCTAAATTTTCTCTAACAGTCATCGAATCGTACAAAGCACTACTTTGAAATAAAAAACCGGTTTTTTTTCTCAAATTATTTAATTTTTTAATAGAAAGTTTATAAATGTTTTCCCCTTTGATAAAAACGTTACCGGCATCCGGTTTTAATAAACCGATAATGCATTTTAATAAAACGCTTTTTCCTGTTCCGCTTCTGCCGAATACAACTAAGTTTTCACCTGCAGATAATTCAAAAGAAATATCATCAAGAACCGTTAAACTCCCGAATTTTTTGAACAAATGTTCAACTTTTATTTCAGCTAAACTGTCCATATCATTAAAGATATTTTTACTAAAACCATGTCTGATAATAAAATAAATAACGATGAAAGTACAACTGCGTTAGTCGATGCTTTCCCTACACCCTCGGTGCCGCCTTGTGCGGTGAAGCCTTTATATGCTCCAACAATACCGACAATATAACCGAAGAAAAATGTTTTAATTATTCCCGGCAAAAAATCGCCGAAAAAAATTGCATTAATAACTGCGTTTTTATAATACTCAAAGCTCATATTCGCCGATAGGATAACACCAATATAACTACCGAGAATGGCTAAAAAAATCACATAAATTGTAAGAATAGGGAGAATTAATGTTGTTGCCATTACACGGGTAACGACAAGAAATTTAAAAGGATTGACTGCCGAAACTTCCATTGCATCAATTTGTTCCGTTACTCTCATCGAACCAAGTTCGGCACCAATACCGGAACTTACTCTTCCGGCAAAAATTAGAGCAGTTAAAATTGGTCCTAATTCCCGTACAACAGATAATGCAACAGAGCCAGGCAGATAGTCGGTAGCACCAAAACGTTCGAATATCGGCTGAGTTTGCAAAGCCAATACTAATCCGATAATAATTCCAAGAGCACTAACTATGGGAAGTGTTTTAACCCCTAATTCGTTCATGTGCTTTTTTATTTCGGCAATATCATACGGAGGGATAAATACTTGTTTCCAAAATTCTATATTGAAAACGGTTAATCCGCTTATAGTTGCAAAAAAATTAAAAAACTTTTCCGAAAAATTAAGGCGCTTTCCATAAATTAAATTTTGAAGTTTCATTTGATCCAGTTGGAAAATCTTTGTTTCATTAAAAATAGTAAAACTATATCTAATTTGGAACAAATAATATAAAAATATCTAAATTAAAGAGTCTATAAAATTTTAAAAACAACTTTAAAAATTAAACCACATCTGTGGGAAAACATCGAGTTTTAAATAATGTAACATTATTATCATTTGCTTCGCGTCACGTAGTAGTAATTTTATAGTCACTTGTAATGACAATCAATGACAACACAGCGAATGATCCGTCGGTAGCCGGATTATACAACCAATAACGGCGAAACTTAATTAGTGTCTGTCTCTAAAGTAGCAATAATCAAGAAAATTCTAAAAATCTTAATACTAAATTTATAATGTCAACAATCTTAAAATCATAAATTCAAATATTTTTTCTTTTTGAATAGTAATAATAATATTTGAGATATTACTGAGAAATTTCGATGATTGTTACTTTTTATGTTTGATACTATTTAAGTAATTTTACAAATGTAAGATTAATATAAATATAAATAACAAATTTTTTATAAACTGAGGTTTTGTTATGCCAAAAGAAATGGTGTTGGAAAAGATAAAACAAGCCGTTGAGATAATGAACGGGAAAAATATTGACATGTGGATGACATTTGTTCGTGAATCCGGCAATATAAAAGATCCAATGATTGATATGATTGTCGGTACAAACTGTACCTGGGAATCGGCATTTATTATTACAAAAAATGGCGATACCAATGCAATTGTAGGCTCACTTGAAGTGGCTAACATGAAAATTGTTGATACCTATAAATATGTCCACGGTTATTTGAAATCAGTTAGAGAAAAGCTGAATGAAATTTTGGATAAGTATAAACCTAAAATAATTGCGGTAAATTATTCTCAAAATTCAAGTCTATCCGACGGTTTAACACATGGTATGTATTTACAATTGATAGGTTACTTAAAAGGAACACCTTATGCTGAAAGGCTTATATCTTCCGAAGGAATTATTGCGGCGCTTCGAGGAAGGAAATCCCCAACCGAATTAAAGATAATGAAAGAGGCGATAAATGAAACTCTACTCATTTTTGATAAAGTAACGGAATTTTTAAAACCAGGCGTTACTGAAAAACAGATTGCAGAATATGTAAAAGATATTGTACGCAAAAAAGGATTCGGTTTTTCATGGGAAGAGGATTACTGCCCATCTGTTTTTACCGGTCCGGATACAGCGGGTGCTCATGCTGGACCTACAGATAAAATAATTCAACCGGGACATGTAATTAATATGGATTTCGGTATTAATTATAAAGGATATTGTTCCGACTTACAGAGAACTTGGTACGTTTTAAGAGAAGGGGAGATAAAGCCGCCCGAAGAAGTTATGAGAGGTTTTAACGTAATAAAAGAATCTATTGAGTTGGCTGCTAATGCAATTAAACCGGGGAAGCAGGCTTTTGAAATTGATGATGTGGCTAGAACTTATATTGTTAAAAGCGGGTATGACGAATATCCACACGGACTTGGTCATCAAGTTGGACGAATGGCTCACGATGGAGGAGCACTGCTTGCACCTAAATGGGAACGATATGGTAATCTCCCTTATTTAAGAATTGAAGAAGGTCAAGTATTTACACTTGAACCACGACTTACTATTGAGGGGTTCGGTATAGCTACAATTGAAGAGGAAATAGTAGTAACCAAAGACGGCTGTGAATTTTTATCTTCTCCGCAGAAGGAAATTTATTTAATTAAGGGGGTGGAATAAAATAAGTTATCGAATTACAACTCCTAAAGTATTTAATA
>CAZXJG010000112.1:0-10592 GCA_964640985.1 uncultured Melioribacteraceae bacterium
CATTTTATTTTCAGAGAGAAGGATACGAAGAAACCTTGAAGCGATGCATATGGGGGTATAATAGACTTTCACCAAAAATGAAAAAGATTTGCCAAAATATAACTTATTCTCAGCAGTTGCTTGATAATATTTTGAAAGAAACAATTAACAAAGTATTTGAAGGAAAAAAAAAGAAACAACATAAATAATATAGAACCGGTTCTACTCAAACACGGCACATAACATTGTGTATGAGCAATGGCTGGTGAAGTAGATAAATGAAAGCCCGGTGCTTTTATTAAATTCACAGCTAATTTAAAAAATAATTGCAAAAGAACCGCCACTGCTCATACACTTGACCGTTGTGCGGCATACAAAAAAAAGGCTAACGCACATTAGGCACTTTGGTTTTTGCCAACACAAAAAGCCATAAACGAAAAACCAAAAGAGCCTAATATTTGCCAACGCTGATAATGAATTTAAAAGATGATTGAATACTTCAAAAACAATTATAATTTAACAGACAACCAAAAAGAATTGGTTTTAAGACTTAATGATTTTTTGAGTTCAAGTTTTCCAACTTTTATACTAAAAGGATATGCAGGGACAGGTAAAACTTTTATTATGAAAGGACTTACCGACTTTCTTTCTAAAAATAAAAAAAGTTTCAGAATTGCAGCACCAACAGGAAGAGCGGCAAAAGTCATCTCACAAAAGACAAAACATAAAGTCTACACCATTCATAAAACAATTTATTCAAACAAGGACTTAAAAGAGTTTAAAACTAAGTACGAAGACGGAACAGAAACATTTAAATTTTATTACGACCTAAAAAATAACGAAGACCCTATAAATACAATTTATATCATTGATGAAGCCTCAATGCTATCAAATGTATATTCTGAAGGCGAGTTTTTCAGGTTTGGTTCAGGCTATTTGTTTAAAGACTTAATCAAATACATCAACTTTGATAATAACGTCCACAAAAAGAAAATAATTTTTATTGGCGATAATGCTCAGTTGCCACCTATAAATATGAACTTTTCGCCTGTACTTGACAGCCAATATTTAGTAGAAAATTTCAATCTTGAATCAAGTGAATTTGAGCTTACAGAAATTGTAAGACAAAAGGCAGATAGCGGGATATTGCATAACGCTACAAAAATCAGAGAATCTTTAAAATACAATCTTTTCAATCAAATTGACGTTGAAACAGATTTTAAAGACATCCACAAAACAAAACACGAAGAATTACTCTCAAAGTATCTTCAAGCGTGTAACAATACTATTGATGATGAAACAATAATTGTAGCATATTCTAATTCATCAGTTAAAGAATACAATGACTTTGTTAGAAATCATTTTTTTCCAAATCAGAATTCTATAACAGTTGGAGACAAAGTAATTTTGGTTAGTAATAATTACAACTATCCACAAATGGAATTACTTAATGGAGATTTTGGTTTTGTAAAACAAGTTACGCCTGTAAATGAAAGTCGGACAATTAAACTAAAAAGGAAAAACAGAAAAAATGAACCGATTGAGATAAGTGTTCTGCTCACATTCCGAAATGTAATAATCACATTTGTTGATGAAGAATTCAAGAAACACAACATTGAATGTAAAATAATTGAAAACTTGCTTTATTCTCATCATCGTGATTTGAGTTCAGATGAACTAAAAGCGATTTACATCGATTTCAAAATACGAAATCCAAAGCTGAAACCAGGAACAAAAGAATTTAAAGATGCTATTAGAAGTGATATTTATTTCAATGCATTACGAATTAAATTTGGTTATGCAGTTACCTGTCATAAAGCACAAGGCGGAGAATGGAGAAATACATTTTTGAATTGCAAAACATCAATGGGCTATTTTAACTCAAGTTATTTCCGTTGGCTTTATACAGGAATTACAAGAGCGAAAGAAAATCTTTTTACTATTGATGAACCACACTTTAAAATTGGTGGCAACCTTCAACCACCAAAAATAGAAAACATTGCATTACGTCAAGACCTACTTATCTTAAATACAGAAATTACAGAATTAGAAATTCCTTTTGATTTTTCTAATGAATTACCATTTGTCAAACATATTTTCCTTGCAATAAATGACTCCCTGAAAGACGAAAATATGATGATAAGCAATATAAAGCATTCGAGCTATTTAGAACATTACACTTTTATGCGAGAAAATGAATCAGCAACTTTTAGAATTCATTATAATGGTCAGAACAAAGTTACTACAATAGAAAAACCAGGAAACACAAGTGAATTTATTGAAAATATTTTTACGAAATTACAGCAGACTCAAAACAAGGTAATTGTCGTTGCAGAGCAAGAAACGGAGCAATCTGAAACAGCGTTTGAATTTGAACAACCATTTTTAAAAGAATTTTACGAAAATATAAAAAGCAAATTAGCATCTTCAAATTTTCAAATCAGCAAGATTGAACATAAGCCGTATCACGAAATTTATGAATTTAAAAAAAGTGGTTTTGTTGCCACCTATAAGTTTCATTATAACGGAAGGAAAATTTTCAAGAAAACAGAAATAATTGAAAATCGCACAACCGGTCTTATTGATGAGTTAAATTCATTAATCAATTAAAAGAGAAATCAATGGCATCATTATATGATTTCAGCAGACATATAGCCGATTTGAAAAGAGAAAAGAAATATTCTGATGCACTTTCTTTTTTTAAGGAGAATAAAACTGATTTTTCAAATGAGCAGATTTCCAACAACGAATATCTTATTTCCGATATTATTTCCTGCTTGAGATACACAAATTATTTTGATGCTGGCTTCCAGTTTTTAAATATCTATAATATTCAAATCAGCAGCAATACCAAAGAACGAATTTTGAATGCTTACGGTTGGTTATTATGGTCAAAGTACAAAGCTGATAACTCAAACCTATCAGATAGTGAAGAAGAACATCACTATATTGAAGATGAAGAAGAAGCAAGCCAAGAAGATAATTTCCATTACGATAAAAGTGAATTAACTGAAAGAATAGAAACGCTAATCCCATTGCTTTTAGAACTAAATAATGACTTCTCTAAAACTCTTATTTCTAATCTTTTTTCAATCGTCTTAAAAAGTGAAAAGAAGAAACCTGCTCCTAATTGGAAATTAGTTAATGATTTTTGTAATCACATTAACCCTGAAGTTTTATCACGCGAATGTTCGACTATTCAAGTAAAGCGAAAAGGACAAATGAGAGATATGGAATTAGCATCTGACATTGAAAACTGGTATGCATATAAAACCAAAGCCCTGATGAAATTAGGCGAATGGCAAGAATGTTTTGAGAAATCTAAAGAAGCTCTTGATATATTGGAAAGTTTCCATTATTCAAATGATGTTTGGTTTTCAAGGAGAGTTGCCCTTTCAAAGAAAAATTTGGGAAATACTGAAGATACTATTGAAGAATTAAAACTCATACTCCGAAAGAAAAAAGAATGGTTTATACAAAAGGAATTAGCAGAACTATATTTTGATGAGAATGATTTGGGAAGTGCTTTTAGGTATGCTACTCAAGCAATTACAAATTTTGGTCCTTTGGAGTTTAAAGTTGATTTACTATTTCTATTAGGTAAAATTCTAAACAAAAAAGACGAAAAGGATTTAGCTTTCAAACATTTTTCATTATCTAAACTCATAAGACAAAGTGAAGAATGGAAAATACCTCAAAAAGTGTTTGATGAATTACGAAACTTTGAAAATGTAGAAATCAGCATCAATGATATTGGTAAGTTAAAATCTGAACTTAAAAAATATTGGAATAGTTTTTCACAAGTGAAAAATAAGTCATTTTCAGATACAAAAAGAACTCAAAAAGGAGAAGTTGTAAGAATAATGAATGACAATGAAAGAGGGAAAGATGGTTTTTTGAAAAGCAACAATAAAGACTTCTATTTTTCTGTATCATCAAACTTTCATTTAACGCCAAAAGTTGAAATAGGAACTAAAGTTGAATTTATTATTATCCCATCAAAAGATGAAAAAAAGGAACAAGCAAGAATAAAAAAAATTATAGAATGAAAGCCAACGCTGCTGAAAACAAAGTACGAACGCACAACAAAGGCTATACGTAATGCGGGTAAAATGCTGAAAACGAGCATTATTGCAATAAATAAAATTAGTAGTAAATTGAAAGTGTGGAGCTTCGAAATCCCGCACTTCGCATAGCCAAACCGTTGTAGGACATACCGAGAAGATTTTTAATGATATTAGTGTATAAAGAATTCAGTATTTTAAAACACTAAAAGAATAAAGCTTTCTCGTCAAGAAACCCACACCATCCATGGCTGTGAAATAAAGAAATAAAATATTAGTGTAAATAATTTCAAAACAGATTTAACATTTTTTACACACGAACTAAAAGCTGATTTTCTATAAAAATTTGTTATAAACTCCATAATATTAAAATAGAAATTTATGAAATCATTTTTTAACGAAATATTAGAAAAAAGAAATCTTTCGCAACATGACGGAAGACCTTTGTGGAAGTATAGTTTATCAGAAACAGATTTTCAAGAATTAAAAACTCATTTATCACAAATAAATGCTTATTCATACTTCGATGTTAGGGATATTACACTATATTTTGCAGAATGGTGGAAAAATGAGTATAACGGAGGCTCACCATCAAAAATAAATATTTATAATAGTATTACCTCTTGCAAAATACCATATAATGATTTTTATAATTATGCTAAAAAAGGAGCGGTTTCACTTGGTATTAGGTGGCTAAAAAAAGAAAACAAATTATATTTTAGAACCTTACTCTTGCAAGGTGGATTACCAATTAAACATTTGGTGAACCCAAATTATGTTGGAACTTACACTAGATTTTTGAAAAAAGTCTTGGAACTAAATCCTAGTTCTATTGAAGAATTTATTTATGAATATGATATTATTTCAATTTTACCACATTCCAGCAGAAATGATGTAATTTATGAAAGTTGTTTGCAAATAGTTGAAGCAATTTGGAATGGGAATGAAGAATATTTAAATATTCTTAATACAAGAGGTGGCTCCAAGATTTCTAATGAATTAAAAGATCATAAAGCAACAATTGAAAGAAAAATAAAAAAAAGCTCTCAATTTAAGGCATTTTGGATTTTACAAAAACGGGACGATGATTATAGAATTAAACTAATGTTCAATTTCCCAAATGTAATAGAGGTTGATAACTTTAGTGATTTAATCGAAGTGTCAAAAGAGGATCTAAACTCAGAATATAATTTAATTGTAAATGAGATTCTTGTTTGTAAATTTAGGAGAAATACAAGGGGAAACTATAAAGTATTCGGGTTAAATAATAGTAGCATTTTTTGGGATGGCAAAGAAATGAAACCTGATGTTTTTTTGTCTTCGATTGAAGGAGGTAAGCATCAATTTTTAGTACGATTTGTTGATTATCCAAAACTTTCTTCTCCGACACTTTGGATACATAACTCTGAAAATGAATGGATACTTCAAAAAGGAAAGCACTGCCCACAAGAAGAAGCATTTTTACTATATCCGGATGATTGGGTTTTAGATAGTTCAATTACTTCTGAAAAAATTAAAATATTTGATAATGAAGTCAACTGGTGTGAATTTTCAAATGGAATTAGAATCATATCTAACGAAGATGAATCTATTACATTTCGAACAAAAAAACCTTCGTTTGAGTGGTTTATTCAAGAAAACAAACCTGAATGGGTAATTAATTCGAACCTTCTTATTGTTTCACATATACCTCGCATTGTTGTTTATGATGCTACCGGAGAGGAAGTTAAAAAGACAAAATTTCATTGGAGATTAAAAGGAAAAATTGCTTGGGAAGACTGGGGAAGAAATTTACCTGTCGGATGTATTGAATACAAAATTTCAGCGTTGGAAAGTGAAGAACAAGACATTTTTTATAATATAGGTGATCTAAGTTTAGATTTCAAATCAACGAATTCTCATGAAGCCGAAATAATTATACATGAGAACTTTGACCTTAATTTTAAAATTAGGAAAGTAATTGAAGAATTTGAAATAACAGAATTAAATAGTTCTATTATTGTAAAACTTAATAATAATAGGATACCAAAATCTTTAAAGGCTATTATATCAAAGAATAATCAAAATAGAAATCTAATTATTGAAATTGTACCACCATTCCATGGTGTTACAATACTTGACCAAGAAGGGAATAAATTACATGATGAGTCGATATTGCTATTCGGACATTTAGCAGGTTATAGAATATATACTCCTATTAACTTCCATAATTATTTCATTAAATTATACAATACAAACAGGTCACATATCAATGTAAGAAAAAAGATTCCAAATGGTATAACTCCTCTTAGAGAATATGAAGAAATATTCAAACGATTATTTAGACTTACAGATTCTATGAAAAAAGATTCATCTATAACTATTGAGCTTATTGATGAAAACGACACTCTTTTAAATAAATATTTTGTAAAGAATTATAATTCAATAGTTGCCTATAATCTCATTGATAAAGAACTTGTGATAACAACAAAAGGAATCAATACTGAAAACTTAACACCTTCAGCTATTCCACTGGATTGTGAATCTGATAAAATTATTCCGGTTCAATTAATACGCAGAGAAGATGAATTTATTTTATCTGATAATAGTTTAAGAAAATTTATAGTTGTTTCTGAGTATGATGAAATAAATAATTCAGCTCTTTTACCAACATTTGTAAGTAACAATAAAGATAATTTGCAAACTACAACAGAAGATAGGCTATTACGAGTAAATAAGAACAAATCTGAATTAGAATTGCAAAACTATAATGAACCTAGCTGGCAAAAAGTTAAAAAATATTTTGATATCTGTATTGAATATGATCTGCCGTTTTCTACATTCGATTTTCTACGTGCTTCATGTACGACACCACAACTAATAGCAAAAACATTTTGTTGTTTATCAATTTATAATGAGGATAAAGATTTTATAGATAAAACTTGTCAAATATTAGAAGAGGATTTGGGATTTGCATTTCATTGGATACCCAAAAAATATTGGGGTTCTTCTATTAAGTGGTTAGAAGAAAGTTTAGTGAAAACTTACAAACAAAATGAAACTGAATCAATAATAAAAGAAATCCAAAAAAATATAATCGAACTTATAAGTAACTCTGACCCAATTTATTGGTTTAATAAAATATCAGATTATTTTTTATCTGGGAAAACACATACAATCAATGGTTTTCATTTAAATACAGAAATTTACAAATTAAGACAGAGTTTAAATCACAGAGTTTTAGATGAATTACCAGAGAAAAGTCCAAAGATTATCACAGAATTCAAAGAACTATTGCCTGTAACTAGGGATAATTATAGAGTGAAAATGCTATTAAAAGCACCTCTGGCCGTTGCTCTTTCTATTTCAGGGCAAGATGAAAAAATTTGGAATATAGATGAAAATGCTGAAACAGTACGTAGAAATATACAGTACGCACAAAGGATTTCACCCGATTGGTACGGGAAAGCAATTTTGTATTGTTTAAGTAGATTGAGAAATAGTTAACTAATACTAGACTTTTAATCATGGTTTGCAATGAATTTTAAAGAATTTTACCAAAATACTGAAAAAAGATTAACAGATTCTATCTTATCACTTTGGGCAACTGGAGATGCTGATACTCAAAAATATTTAAGACATATTTTTCAAGAAGAAAAATTATTGGCAGAACCTGTTTTCCAAACAACTTTCCCTTGGGAAACAGATAATAATAATTTCGGTAGCTTAACAAGTATTTTTGAAAAAGGATTTATTAATGCACTATCGAAGATTAAAAATGAAGAATTTTGCTTCCCTAAAGATAGATTGCCATATAAGCACCAAGTTGAAAGTTGGAATGCTCTCATAAATAAAAAAAAGTCCATTGTAGTTACAACGGGAACTGGTTCGGGAAAAACAGAATGCTTCATGCTGCCGGTCCTTTATGATCTTTATAAAAATTATAGGAATTCAATTGGAGTTAATGCTATTTTTCTTTATCCCTTAAATGCATTAATTGGTAGTCAGAAGAAACGGATGCATGCATGGACAAAAAGTCTTAGTGGTGTGAATTATGCAGTATATAATGGTAATACACCAGAACATGATAATGATAAAAGTTATCCACAGAAAAAAGCATATCCTGAAATAATTTCACGGACGTTATTAAGGAAAGAACCACCTCAAATCCTATTTACCAACCCTACAATGTTAGAATATATTCTTGTTCGTGACAAAGATGTTGAATTGCTAAAGAATTCTAAAGGGAAATTACGATGGATATTACTTGACGAAGCACATACGTTGACTGGCTCTAAAGCTACTGAAACGGCAATGCTAATAAGAAGAGTTTTAGAAGCCTTTGAAGTTGATGTAAATGATGTTAGATTTGCAGCAACCTCAGCAACTGTTGGCAGTGATGGCGATACAGAACTACAAAAATTTATGGCTAGGTTAACTGGTTTGCCTAAGACTAAAATAAAAATCATTAAGGGAAAACGAATACTTAACGAAATCCCTTCACCGGTTAAAGAAAAATGCACCTTAGAAGATTTGAAGAATAGCAATAATGATGAAATTGTAAAGCATAAGTCCATTCATGATTTGCGAAAAAATATTTTAAAAGATGATGCATACAAAGTAACAGATATAGGAAAATTATTTGATGAAAAGAATATTGAGAACGGATTAGAATTAGTTGATATTTTATCTGAAACTAGGTTTAATGGAAATTCATTATTTCCTGTTCGAGGTCATTTTTTTGTACGTGGAATTGGAGGTGTTTTTGTTTGTACAAATCCCCTCTGTTCAAAACATGGTAAAGCCAAACCACAATCAGCAATTGGAACTATGACTACTATTGCAGGTAAAGAATGTAAACATTGTGGTTTCCCCTTATTAGAACTTGTTGCATGTAGATCATGTGGAAATTATATGTTACAAGGTGAGAAAAATAACGATGGTAGTCACTTTCAACTTACTTCATCTGTTTCACAAGATGCATTTTATATTGAGAATGATGATGAAGATGAGCAAGGCATCCAAGATGAAAATATAGAAACAAATAAAAAATTGTTAGCAACTAAATATTCACCAAAAAAGAAATATATTAATAATAATACAATCCGTATTGATTTTACAAAAGATTATGAAATAAAATACAATTATGAAAGTGGTAAATATATTGAAGCAGAAACCGATGAAGGTATGGTTATTTGTCCACATTGTGGTATGAAATCCGACTTTCCAATTCATTTTAGAATTTCTTCAGTTTATTTAAACCGAATATTGTCAGATATTGTTTTGGAACAAACACCTAAGGCGAAAACAAAAACTGAAGAAATGCTTTGGGATGGTCATAAGTACATTTCTTTTACGGATAGTAGACAAGGTACAGCAAAAATATCGGCACTTCTTAATATCGATAGTGAACGTAATTGGTTACGTGCTCAAATATTCCATCTTCTATCAGAAAAAAGAAAACATGGAATAATATCGAATTTAGAAAAGGATGATATACTTGAAATTAAAGAAGAAATTAAAAAGTTAGAAGATGATGTAAGGGATAATCCACTGCCAGTATTAAAAAAACGAAAACTAGATGAAATTGTAGAATTAAAAAAAATAATTACTTCCAATGGTATTCCTGACGTATCAAAAAGCAGAATGACATGGGATGAACTTTATAAAAAAATTATAATAAAAAATGAATTAAAAACGCTATTCTTTAATTCTAAACGTATTATTGACAATAATGAACATGGAATTGGTAGTTATCTTCGTGCTTTACTTTTTGACCAATTTGTTAGACGTTTACCTCGTGAACGTTCAATGGAAAATTTAGGAATTGTAAGTATAGTGTATCCTGAATTAGAGAACGTAAATGCACCACCAATAGCGACAAAATTAGATATTAATCAAGAGGAATGGCAATCTTTATTAAAAATAGCAGTTGATTTTATAATCAGATATTATTTCCACTTCTTTATTCCAAGTGATATACGAGAATATTTAACTTCAAGATTATTTAGTATAAAAATTTATGATAGTAATACAGATATTGTAAAGGTGAAAAAATGGCCTAAATTTAATAGGAACTCTACGAAGCAAAATAGACTTAATCTTTTAATTTGTGCCGGATTAGGATTGCACAATAAAAATGATATTGATAACACAAAAGAAGATGAAATAAATGAATTGTTGGAAGAATTGTGGAAAACCATACGCAGCAGAATTTTAACAATTGATGAAGATGGATACAAATTAAATATAGAAGAAAAATTTCATTTTGAACTTTCTGAAAATATATGGTTATGTCCTGTAAAGAAACGGTTCATTGACAGACATTTTAAAGGTTATTCTCCTTGGATTACAGGCAATCTGAGTGAAGAAAATATCAGCTATTATAAAATTGGAGAATCACACAAATTTCCATATTTCCCATATCCTTTTCATATTGATGAACATGGTGAAAAAAATATTGATAATACAAAAAAATGGATAAAAGAAAATGCTAAAGATTTTATGCACAAAGGTATTTGGAATGACTTACATGAAAGAATACTACTAATCAAACCTTTATTTTTGGCT
>CAZXJG010000113.1:0-10554 GCA_964640985.1 uncultured Melioribacteraceae bacterium
TGCAAAATGAATTAGCATGGCAATCCATCAAAAAGGGGAGTGCCGACATTTACATTTTACAAAAATTTAAAAGCAAAATTATATTGTATCAAAATTCGTGTAAATTTGTGTAATTCGTGTCTTATCTTTTTGCCACGAATGCACGAATAAAAAAACTAAGACACTTTGATGTTAATACTTATAACATTACCCATATTTAAGTCAACAAATTATATTATTTTAATCTAATTTAAACATTATTGGAACCACAATTTGTACTTTAACGGGTTTCCCATTGTTTCTACCGGGCATAAATTTGGTTCTGTTAACTGCTTTCAATGCTGCAGAATCTAAAACGCTGCCGGCACTTTTTAGAATTTCAGAATGTACAACATTTCCATTTTCATCAATATATGCTTTAACAAAAACTCTTCCTTCCACACCTGCTTTTCTAGCAGATTCCGGATAAACTATTTTTTTCTGAATGCCGGCAATTCCGCCGATAGGTCTGGGCATTTCTTGTACGGCGATAAAATAACCGGAATAATTGTTATTTGTAGTTTTTATCCGGAACGGCATTTTAATTTCTATATTGCCTTTATTATTAATAACATAAATTGCTTTGAGATCTTTTCTTGCTTTAATCTGTTTCCCATTAAGGGTTGCTGCGGTAAATTTCCAGTTTTCTATTTTAGGGAGTAATAATTTTGTTACCTTTTTTACATTTGGATAAATTATTCCACTATGTAAGAATTTAGTATTGACCGGTATATCTTTTACCATATCGACATTACCGTTTTCATTTATGTAAATTCGTAAACCTATAGGGAAAATTTCCGGCTTGTTAATATTTTTATTGTAAACTTTTTTTATAATTTCCCTTACGTCGTTATTTAGATGTTGAGTAAATTCTTTATTTATAGGCTTTGCTTGAGTTTTAACCCTATTTTCGTTTAGATAAATAGAGTCGTAATTTTGAATCAATTTTATTTTTTTGTTTCCCCCGCTGCAGGCAATAAAAAATAAAGTAATCAGAATACTTAAAGTTTTAATTTTCATTTTGTACCTCATATAGTTGGTTTTATCATAATTTTGTTACTTAATTTTGTACGGACTTCAGTCGGTTGTAAACTGTTATAAAGCAGTTGAATAGTCCTATTTTGCTGTTTTACTTGATACATTGTGCTTTCCAATTGATTTTTATAATTATCTAATTTGGAATAAAAGAACATCGATAAGGCTATCAATATTATTGTTAAAGCAACTGCTACTGCCGATGTGAAATATGAAAAGATACTTATTTTTTCTACTTTACGCTGTTTTGGAACAATAGAATTTAATATTCGTTCTTCTAAATCATGCGGAATTTCAACTTCGGATTGTTTTGTTATTTCACGAAGTAGAGTCATAGATTTAAAGTATTCTCTTCCTTCTTCATTAGATGACAACAGGTTGAAAAGATATACTTCTTCTTCCTTACTTGTTTCATCATCAAAATATCGGTTAATAAACTCTATGGTTTTCTCCGATAACATAATAACCTCAAACTATTTTTGAAATCTTTTTTATCAATTTTTGCCTGACTTTATATAATCTGCTTTTGACGGTTTTTTCTTCTATCCCAATAATAAATGAAATTTCACGATAAGTTAAACCGCCATATTCTTTAAGCAGATAAGGCTCGCGTTGTTCAATATCCATCTCCGATAATTCTTTCATTATTATTTCTTTAATTTCACGCAATTCATATTCGGTATATAAATCCTTTTCTTCAACCGGGTCAATTATTTCGTCAATATTTTGAGCATTAAATTGATCAACTTTCGATTTTTTACTTCGAAAGTATCCGTAAATTTCGTTTCGGGCGGTTTTAAACAGCCATATATGTGATTTGGATTTATCACGCAAAGAATCCATATTGTCGAAATATTTTAAAAAAACATTTTGTAAAATATCTTCCGAATGCATTTTGTTACCTGTTAAACTCAAAACATAATTTAACAACCGTTTTTTATAGCGATTATATACAATAGTAAATTCAATAATTTTTTCCGAAGATTTTTTCACGTTAACATTTCTTTTTATAATAGATGCTTTATTCGAGTAAATGTTGCCCTAATATTATTCATTAATGAAAATAATTATTTTCAACGAGATATTTCTCATAAATAATCATTATATTTTCCTTAATTTTTTAGAGTAAATAATTTATAGTTTTTTTTAAATTTTAATTTTGTATTTATACCTAAACTGAATTAGTTTTCGGATTTTACAAAATTCTTCTCTCTTTTTAAGAGAGATAAGAGAGAGTTTTTAAAAAATCAAAATTCGAGAACTAATTTGCAAATAGTATATCTTTATAAATAATACAAATTTTTACACCTTGTAAATTTGGAGTTGAAAATGTTGCAAAATTGGGCAATTGGAATTTTAGGTGCATGGTTATTTATTTCCGGATTTTTAAAATATTCGTTTTCCGGCAATATGTATAACTATTTAATTGTAGGAATTTTAGCAGCCGTTTTGTCGTTAAGTATTCTAAGTGACAAATCAAAAAAGGGCTGGATAGGCGGTTTTGTCGGTATGTGGCTAATTATAACCGCATTTATTCCGACGTTAACCACCGGAATAGGCAATATTATAAATGCTGTTATTTGCGGTATTATACTTATGGCAGTAGGTTTTGTATCATTTGTAAAAAAATCGGAATTAAAAAGTGAATAAAGATCAAATATTACCGAAAAGTTTTTCAGCGAAATAGATTTTCAAAATCTTCTCCCGTATAGATGGCAAAGTCAAAGATTTTTGGGAACCTTCCCAAGTTATTTCTGCCGCCGCAGGATATCGTATATATTAAAAACCTTCAAGGTTTTTATATATCCATATTGGAAAACCTTGAAGGTTTATTTGGGTCTTTTAGTGGTTATAGGATACTATTTCATCAAAATAAGTTTTTTAACCGATACAAAATTACCTGCAGTTAATCTGTAAAAATAAACCCCGCTTGATAGAGAGCCGGCATTGAATGTAACTTCATAATTCCCCGCTTGTTTATAACCGTTTGTTAAAACAGCCACCTTTTCACCGAGTATATTATATATGCTTAAATTAACTTTACTTGCGTAAGGGATTGAATAGTGTATAATAGTTGTCGGATTAAACGGATTCGGATAATTTTGTGAAAGCACAAAGTTTTCTATAATAACCGGTTTATCTTTTACCGCGGTAACCAAATCAGATACAATTGTAAATGAAGCGGAACTTGAAAATGAAGTATTGTAATCTACTGAAACAGATGAAGTTTGGTCCGACGAATATTCAAATTTATCGGGAGCAACAGTATAACTGCCGGGGGATAAATTTGAAATAGTGTATTTACCCGTTTTGTCGGTTATACCAAACGAAGCGGTTTCATTATTTTCATCTTTTGCAAAAACCAATACCCCGTCTATGGGATTACCTGAATTATCTTTGACTGATCCACTAATTGATGCATAACCGGAAGTAGGGAACTGCTGAACAACAAAGTTAATTCCTGTTGTTATACCGCTGGAATCTACCATAACCGAATCGGCATCTTTCCAGTTCATTGTATATGAACCGTCATATTTAAAAAATGTAGGCTGATAATCTGCCTGCGGAATTGTAAGCAGAATATATTTGCCCGGGAATAAATGAGAAAAAGAAAAATTTCCGAGAGAATCCGTCATAGTTGAATATCTTCTTTTTCTATGCGGTATTTTTGGTTGAAGCCGGAAAGCCATTACAATTGCCGGCACACCAACGGTATCCGTGTTATCTACACTTCCTGTTATTCCGTTATTGTAGAAAGGTTTTTGAGTAAGGACAAAATTAATATTGGTTACATTTGAATCAACCGGTATTCGATCGGCGGTTAAGAAACTTCTTTTACCGTTATAAAATTGCGGAAAATATTTATGATTTAACGGGCGTGCAAATATAATTAAAGTATCACCTTGTAAAACATGCAGTTTAAAAGCACCTGTGCTATCTGTAACAGCTCTATATGACATTTTATGTCTCGAATTAAAAATTACACTGTATGCATGAATAACGGCTTTTATCCGGTTGCCAAGCGAATCACCTACCGTACCGGTTAATAATAACGATTTAAGATGATTTTTTTGCTGTAAACTCATGTCTAAGTTCAGCGAGTCGCCGGAATTAAATTTAATTTTGTTTGCGTTAAATATAAACCGGGCATTTTTGTAATATTCGTGAAAGTATTTGTGCGCGCGTGCTAAAAGTATATAACTACCCGGATATAATGAAGTAAAATAATTCCCCAAGCTATCGGTGTAAGTTGTCGTCATTCCCCACCCGAAAATCGGCATAAATGTTATTTTCCCGTTTATAATAGGGGCACCGGTTTTTTTATCGGTTAATGTTCCATAAGCAAATGCCTGTTTTTTAGTACTATCGATTGTAACTTCAACAGTATCGGAGTGCGGACTTTCCCCGGAGCGGTTAACTGCAGTTACAAAATAAGAATAAGTTTGTCCCCGGCGGACATATTTATCAATCCAGAAATTCATCATAGCGTATTTATAAATCTTTTTAAAGCTTCCTGAATCCGCTATCGCACCTTCTTTTTTGTAAATATTAAAGCGAAGAAAGTGCATTGAACTTTGTGGTGAACGCCATTTAAGTTTTGCAAAAGTATAATTTCTCCAAGTACCTTGGGTTACAGTTAAATTTACGGGCGCTTCCGGCTGTGCTTTTACACTTGTCGAAAGGAAAGCGATAAATGCTGTAAAAAAGAAAATTTTTACAAATGTTTTCATATTTCACCTTTTGATTGTTTGTGTTTGTAATCAATTAATTTTTTTAAATATATTTTTAAAACATCGTGTTTTGCTCTTTATATTTGCATATTAAAAACAATTCAACACGTTGTTTACTGCATTATAAAAAGCAAGTAACGTGCCATTTAATTTTACAATTTAACTTTTTGTATTTTAATAAGTTATACACTGTTACTTATTTTTAATTTGCCTGAATATTATTCAAAATGCCTGAAAGTGTTTTACTCAGGCGTTAAGATAAAATATAAATATTTGCTTTAAGTAAACGTTCCAAGCGCGGTAAACCGCAAGTTAGAAGATAGAAGTCGGAAGATGGAAGTCGGAAGTCGGAAGATGGAAGTTGGAAGTCAGAAGATGGAAGTCGGAAGATGGAAGATGGACACAGGTTAGAAAAAGCTATGAAATTCAAATTTAAAATCTAATTATTTAGTAAAAAGCAATGGAATTGGGAGATAAAATAAATATACAAACTAAAGTGTTCAAACACATATATGAAAAATTTATTCAAAGCTTAAAAATTTATGTCAAAAGGAATTACTTCTTAAAATATTCTCGATCGAGCAAAGCGGGAATTTCAAACAAACTTATTTTTTGTTTGCTTTTAAGCTGATTAGTTGGTATTAATGACAACTAATTTATCAAAAATCTACAATCCAAAAAAAAGGAACATATTGTCTCAATTTAATAAATCGAAATCGTTAAAAAAAGAATTAGGTCTTTTTGATGTTTATGCAATAGCAACAGGCACTACTTTAAGTGCGGGATTCTTTTTACTGCCGGGTTTAGCCGCTCAAGAAGCTGGACCGGCTTTAATTATAGCATATTTAATTGCAGCAATACCATTGGTTCCTGCAATGTTTAGTATTGTTGAATTAGCAACAGCGATGCCTCGTGCCGGAGGAGTGTACTATTTTCTTGATCGTTCTTTAGGCCCTTTATCCGGAACAATTGGGGGAATAGGGACATGGCTTTCCCTTGTATTAAAAGTAACGTTTGCATTAATCGGTATGGGTGCGTATATAAAACTTTTTATACCTGGATTGTCAATTGTTCCGGTCGCAATTTTCCTTGCAATTGCATTAGGGGTATTAAATTTATACGGGGCAAAAAAAACCGGGATGTTTCAAATATTGCTTGTAATCGGTTTATTAATACTTCTAATCTCATTTATTGTTGGAGGAATTCCACAAATTAATTATTCACACTTTAAAGGATTTTTTGATGCAGGCACTTCAAATATTCTTGCTACTGCAGGTCTGGTTTATATAAGTTACGTCGGTGTTACTAAAGTTGCAAGTTTATCGGAAGAAGTAAAAAACCCGGAGAAAAACTTGCCGCTTGGAGTTTTTCTTGCATTGGGTACTGCAATTTTAATTTATGCATTAGGTACATCTATTATGGTTGGAGTAATACCGTTAAATATTTTGAAGGGAAATTTAACTCCTGTTGCAACTGCAGCTAAAATAATATTCGGTAAAATTGGTGCCGTACTTTTATCAATCGCAGCATTATTGGCTTTTATTTCCGTTGCGAATGCAGGAATTATGAGTGCATCGAGATATCCGCTTGCAATGAGTCGTGATCATATTGTGCCGGGTAAATTTAAAAAACTTAACAGTAAAGGAACGCCAAGTACTGCAATTGGAATTACCGTTGGAACTATTGTTGCAATATTACTTTTATTGGATCCTACTAAAATTGCCAAACTTGCCAGTGCCTTTCAGCTTTTAATGTTTGCTTTGGTTTGTTTTGCAGTAATAATTATGAGAGAAAGCAAAATTGAATCTTACGATCCGGGGTATTATTCTCCCTTTTATCCTTGGACACAGATTATCGGTATTATAACTCCAATTTGGTTAATAATAGAAATGGGATTTTTGCCAATTGCATTTTCACTCGGATTAATAATAATCAGCATTATTTGGTATTGGTATTATGCAAAAGATAAAGTTGTACGTAACGGTGCAATTTATCATATTTTTGAACGGCTTGGCAGGCAGCGCTATGAAGCTTTGGATACGGAACTAAGGGGAATTTTAAAAGAAAAAGGTTTACGCAAAAAAGACCCGTTCGATCAAGTTGTTACAAGAGCTAAAATTTTCGAATTGGATAAAGAAATGAATTTTGAAGATGTACTCGACAAAGTATCTCCATATCTGTCTTCTATAATACCGATGTCTTCGCAAGAAATAAAATCACAATTTCTTGAAGGGACGCGCATCGGAGCTACCCCGGTAACACATGGAGTTGCCCTTCCGCATTTTAGATTAGATAAAGTTCCGCAAATCGAGATGGTTTTAGTACGTTCAAAACCCGGAGTTCATATAACATTGGTAAACCCGCTTACTCAAGAAGAAGAGCAAGAAGAAATTGTATTTGCCCTGTTCTTTCTTGTGAGTCCTCAAGATGACCCGGCTCAACATTTAAGAATGTTGGCTCAAATTGCCGGCAGGGTTGATGATGAAAACTTTATGCAGGAATGGGATAATGCAAAAAGCGAATTAGAACTTAAAGAAGCTTTATTACATGACGACAGATTTATTTCGATTACGTTAAATAAAAAAGAGAAAAATGCAATGTGGATTGATAAAAAATTAAGAGAATTACATTTACCGCAAGGATGTTTAATTGCACTTCTCACTCGTAATAATTTAACTATTATTCCTCAAGGCAATACTATGCTGCAAAAAGGCGATAGAATTACAATAATAGGAGAACCGAAGGGGATGGATAAAATTAAAAAAATGCTGAATTAAATTTTTCTAACGTTTTAATTTATGGTGATATTATATGATTAATGATACTCCGTTAAAATTTAATGAACTGCCTGTTTCAAAAATGTTAAAAGTATCTGCGGAATTTAAAAACGAAATGCTGAAACGTAGAACCGTTAGAATTTTTTCGGGAAAAAAATTCGATAGAAAAATTATTGAAAATTGTTTGATTGCAGCCGGTTCGGCACCGAGTGGCGCAAACATGCAGCCTTGGCGTTTTGTTGTTGTTTCAAATCCTAAAATTAAAAAACAAATCCGTATAGAAGCGGAAAAAGTAGAAACTCAATTTTATGATGAAAAAGCTTCAAAAGAGTGGTTGAATGCGTTAACGCCTCTTGGAACAAATGCCGAAAAACCCTTTCTTGAAAAAGCTCCATACATAATTGTGGTTTTTGAAAAACGTTTTGACGAAGATAAAAACGGCAAAAAAATCAAACATTATTATACTAAAGAATCGGTAGGAATTGCTACTGGAATTTTAATTACCGCAATTCATCACGCAGGTCTGGTTTCGCTTACACACACTCCAAGTCCGATGAATTTTTTAAATAAAATTCTAAATAGACCCGATAACGAAAAACCTTTTTTAATTTTGGTTGTGGGTTATCCGGCTGAAGATGCTAGTGTACCGAATATTACCAAGAAAAAACTTGATGAAATTGCTGTTTTTATTTAAGGGGGTGGAATAGAATAACTTGCATATAATATAAGAATAAATAACTGTTATTAAACATTTTAGGAGTTGTAATTCGATAACTTATTTTATTCCACCCCCTTAAGCAAAGTGTTTGCTAATCAAATTTTCCAAATCAAGTGTAGAAATACATTCTCCACCTGTTTTTATAACGTCTTTAATTCTATCTGTAATTTTTACAAAATTATTTTCATCAATATAAGCTACATCACCTGTATGAAGGAATCCTTCTTTCCACAATTCTTCACTTTTTTGTGGTTCTTTAAAATAACCATCGGTAAGCCAAGGCGCTCTAACAACAATTTCTCCCACGGATTTCCCATCGTGTGATAACGACTTTCCTTGTTCATCAACTATCCTCAAATCAACAAGCAGTACAGGTATTCCCGTTTTTGTTCTTACTTTAACTTGCTCTTCAATAAGTAAACTTTTCTGCTTCTTATTTAGATAAGTAAGAGTCAGAACCGGACATGTTTTTGATAAACCATAACCTGTTATTACATCAATCCCGAGTTCCAAAGTTTTCTTCGCTGAGCAGTTCTTCGTACTTTCCGAAAATATCAACAGAACTTTCGGGTAATTCTTTGTAATCCGTTATGGCAATTATTTTTCCGGCCCCGAATTCGTTTCTTTTGAAATACCCCCACTAAGCGGAAGGAAGTGGTATGAGTAAAAATAATTTTATCTTCCGCATGATTGATGGTGTATAACACTTGGCTCGGTGAAAGTCTATAGAAAGTAGTTGTACCGTGTAGCATCCCGATAAACAATTTCATTATTCGGTTCATATTTTAAGGATTATTCTAAAATTCTTTTTATTAGAAGCGGATATTTGTAAACATTTTAGGATTTGGGAAGAATTCTCGTATTCATATTGCTATTCTCCTTTATTATTTAATTTTTATAGGAAGTTTTGTTAATAATATAAGAAAAAAAGAGTAAGAGAAATCAACAGTTTTTCAATTCTGAGATTACAAGCTGGAAATCATCACTGCTTATTCCAACCTCTGTAAAAATTTCCTTAATTTTCTCTTTTGTAATTTTATTAAAATCTTCTTCTCTAGGTAAAACGATAACTCCACCGAAATCCAACGTTGAGGGGCTGACCAATAATTGGTTTTCACTTTTTGTAAAAAAACAAGAAGGACGATGTTTTGCTCGAGGAAATAAGACAAGATAATGTTTCCCTTTTTCGACTGTTGAAATTAGATTAAGTTTTGTCTCTTTCGCCGTTGGGAACAAACTTGTGAGAATATCAAAAAGATTAAAAAACAATTTCTCAATCTCGTAAGCGCTAGCTCCGGTAATTACAAAGTAATTACGTATTTCGTCTTGAACCGAGAAAAGTTTTGCATGCTTAAAATCTAAAACATGGGTTAATGTAAGGGTGGAATTTGTTTTGGGAGTATTTTCAATTGCATAGATTATATCAGAAATGATCGGAAACTGATTCTTCGCTCCACCTTGAAAATGGCGATGTTCCGGAACCGATGCTCCGGCTTCAGGTCCGTTGTAAAGCAGAAAATAATTCTCTCCCAATGTTTTTGCGCCATGTAGAATCTCAATAAAATTCTCTGAAATCTTTTGGGGCAAATGCGAATTAAATTTCACCGTAAAATGTAGTGAAATAATCGGGAACGGATTAACAAGCAAAGTGTAATTTTGGGTTAATTTAATTCCGACCTGTTTAGTATGCAAATTCTCATCGCACAAAAAACATTTGCGGTTCGCAATACTTTTATCATCGGATAACGCCATTGTCGAACCGATACGATGCGGATTATATTGAACAATAACCGATGTGTCGGGAAAATCGAACCGTTTTATTTTTATTGATTTTAATGCGGTGTAGTTATCTCTCGCGAATTGCCATTTGGAAATCTGCCAATTAAAAAAAGCTTCAATAAAATCTGCTTGTTCCGGAACTTTTAATTTGTTTTTGATTTCATTTATGGAGAAAAATTCTTTAGACATTTCAGATCTCATTAATATTTATTTTTTTTCGAGTCTCTATTTCTAGAGTACGTATAAAATCCATTTATAACCGTTGTTTTTATTTCCTTTCTCAATTGACAAATCGGAATCGGAATTTCACTCCCACATGCGGTAGACGTAAATCGGTTCGTAAATCCTGGCAATTTTATATTACCTTTTGCAAATTCGCAGAAAATACATTTCCCGTCTTCGGTAGTGGATTTATAATCTGCCATTTTCGAGGAAGAAAAAATGGAAATCGAAATTGCCAGAAGCCATAACGCAATTGCAATTTCTCGATTATTTA
>CAZXJG010000114.1:0-9439 GCA_964640985.1 uncultured Melioribacteraceae bacterium
AACTATAAATTATCCATTTCAGTAAAACATTCGTTCGGGATATCATTTTTTACCATCGGGAATTATTTGTCTTTGAACGTTAAAGTAATAGCCACACCTTCAAAACCATATTTATTTCTGATTATCCGTTCAACAAATCGACGATAATGTTCAGGTATGTATTTAGAATTATTAGCAAAACAAAGAAAAATAGGGTATTTTTCACCTACTTGTGTAATATATTTAATCTTCACTTCTTTGCCGGTTGGGGTTGCAGGGGGCGGATTCTTATCTAATTCAGGCAATAAATCATCGTTTAATTGTTTGGTATTGATTTTCTTTTTTCTTTCGGCGGCAATAATTTTTGATAATTCTATTAACTTGAAAATGCGCTGTTTTGTTAAAGCGGAAATGAAGATTACCGGAACATAGTTAACGGAGCCTAATTTCTCTTTAATTAATGCTTCGAATTCTTTAGCCGTATTTGTGCCCTTCTTAATCAAATCCCATTTATTTACCGCAATAATTATCCCCTTCCTTCTTCGAATGGCTTCATCAATTATACGTTGATCTTGTTTTTCAATACCCGATTGAGCATCAATCAATATAACGGCAACATCAGAATCAGCTAATGCCCGGTATGTACGAACAGTAGAATAAAACTCGATATTTTCTTTAATTTTGGTTCTTCTCCTCAAACCGGCAGTATCTACTAAAACAATATTTTCTCCGTAAAATTTCAGTGTGGAATCGATACTATCACGTGTAGTACCCGGTATATCGGTAACAATAGTTCTATCGTAACCGAGTAATGCGTTAGTTAATGATGATTTGCCTACATTCGGCTTGCCGACTACAGCAATTCTTAATCTTTTGTCGCTCTCTTCCTGTAAAACATCAAACGGCAAAACCGATAATATATCATCCAATAAATCGCCAATATTTCTACCGTTTAATGCGGAAATATCATAAATATTTTTTATGCCGATTTGATAAAAATCTGCAGAATACCCCGACATAAAAGGAGTGTCGGTTTTGTTCACCAAAAGAAAAGTCGGTTTATTTGAAGTATGCAATTTTCGTCCTATTTCACTATCGATCGGTGTAATACCGGCTTTACCGTCTACAATAAATAATATGGCATCGGCTTCAGTTAATGCAATGTCAATCTGTTCTCTAATTGCCGTTTCAAACAGTTTTTTAGAATCGGGCACATAACCTCCTGTATCAATTAGCTGAAAGCGCTTTCCGTTCCATTCCACTTCACCGTATAATCTATCTCGTGTAACACCGCTTTCATCGTCTACAATTGAGATTTTGCTTTTTGTCAGACGGTTAAATAAAGTTGATTTACCGACGTTGGGTCTTCCTACAATTAATACTAAAGGTAATTTCATAATATTTATTCGATTTTTATAAACTTTAAATTTAAGCAAAAGATGGAAACTTTATCTAAAAAAGGTTAGCGCATAAATCATTTTCAATATAGTGTATCCGGAATCTTCGAAAAATTAAGGGAATTTTGTATTCCCATGAAGCTTACAGTTAAGATTCCGGGAATCTTAATTCAAAACCTTTTAACCTTTTTACCTTTTAACCTTTTAACCTTTTAACCTTTTCCCAATTCCTCATTTTTACCGGAAACATTACTTTGGGATAACTGTTTGTTATTACTTACCTGCGGAAATTTGATATTGTCTATTTCTTGTATGAATTGATTTTTTATAGCGGTAAATTTTGAAAGATTTCCTTTTTTTACCGGATGAGAAGAAGGAAATTTTTCTTTAAGAGAATTTACTTGTTTAGAGTTTTTCCAAAATCTATAACAAACGTGAGGACCCGTAGCAAGTCCGGTGCTTCCTACATAACCGATAATCTGCCCTTGTTTTACTTTTACCCCAGGTTTAATTCCCTTGGCAAACCGGGACATATGTAAATATTGAGTTGTATAAATAGAGTTGTGTCTAATTTTAACATAATTCCCGTTATATCTATTGTATTGAGCTTTAATAACTATTCCATCTCCGGTAGACATAATCGGAGTTCCATATTTTGCGGCATAATCCGTTCCGAAATGAGCTTTGAATTTTTTAAGAATCGGAGTAGATACCGAATTTATCCGGTTTCGGTTTAAAATTATTCTCATAAACGTCTGCCTTTGTTTTATTAGGCGAAGAGTTACAGCCTTGGAAAAAAGCAATTAATGTGAAAGATAAAAGTAAAAATAAAATTTTAGATAATTTTCGTATTGACATAAAATACTGCAAACTTAAAGTATAAGGAAAAATAAACGGTCAAATTTTTAATAATCGGTTTATAACATCAACACTTGTTATACCTTCAGCTTCGGCGTTAAAACTTGTAATTAAACGATGGCGTAAAACAGGGATTAAACTTTTTTTAACATCATCAATATTCGGTGTAAATCTGCCATCTAAAACAGAGCGAGCCTTTGCCGCTAAAATTAAATATTGAGATGCCCGCGGACCCGCACCCCAGCTTATCCATTTATTAATAAAATCGGCAGCTTCCGGTGAGGGTCGTGTAGATTTAACAAAATTTACCGCATATTCAATCACATTATCCGCAACAGGAACACGCCGTACTAAATTTTGAAAACGTATAATTTCTTCAGCAGAAAGAATTTTATTTAATTGTAGATTTTCTTCAGTGGTAGTATTCTTTATTATTTCTATTTCTTCTGTGTAGGAAGGATAATCGAGCCAAAGGCTAAACATAAATCTATCTAATTGTGCTTCGGGCAAAGGGTATGTCCCTTCTTGCTCAATCGGATTTTGTGTAGCAAGCACAAAAAAAGGTTCATCCAATTTGTAAGTAACTCCTGCAGCAGTAACTTTATATTCCTGCATTGCTTCTAAAAGTGCAGATTGTGTTTTTGGAGGCGTACGGTTGATTTCATCTGCTAAAATAATATTGGCAAAAACAGGTCCCCTTATAAAACGGAACTTCCTTTGCTTAGTAATCTGATCTTCATCTATTATTTCGGTTCCCGTAATATCACTCGGCATTAAATCAGGGGTAAATTGAATTCTACTAAATTTTAAATCGAAAATTTCAGCAAGTGTTTTAATCAATAATGTTTTTGCCAAGCCGGGCACACCAACTAATAAACAATGCCCTTTTGCAAGTAAACTAATTATGAGATTTTCTATTATATCATTTTGCCCAATTATTATTTTACCGATTTCAGATGTGATTTTTTGTGCGCTTTTACTTAAAATTTCCGCCAATTCAACATCATTTGTTTCTCTAAATTTCTCTTTCAAACGCTTTCCTTTATAATCTGATTTGCCAATATATTTTTTTTCTTAATTCTTTTATCCAAGCTTTATAAAGTTTTTCTTTTTTATTAAATAAAGCCAATTTTTTAATTGATTCATAATCTTGTTTTAAATTCGGCTGATGTTGAGGAATTTTTTTTATTAAAAGAACAATTTGATATCCATAATTTGAACCATTTAAATTAAGTCTTTTAGGATAACTTATTTGTCCTACTTTCATTTTATAAACCAAATCCAACATCGGTTTATCTAATTGTCCTACATCAAAAGTACCGAGTTTACCTCCGTAAGAAGCCGTTTGTTTATCATCGCTATATTTTTTAGCATAATAAGCAAAAGAATGCACGTGATTTTCAATGGAATCACGAATAGAATTTAATAAACCGATAGCATGCAAATCGGATTTTTTGTCACTCTTAATTTTAATTAATATGTGCCTTGTATGAATAGACTCTCCTCTTTTCCCAAGCAATTGAATAATATGAAATCCAACCGGCGATTCAACAGGTTTGGAAATTTGACCGATTTTTAATGCAAAAGCGGCAGCCTCAAATTGGGGATAAAAAACACCCTTTTTTACCCAGCCAAGGTCACCGCCCTGAGCTGCACTTCCGGGATCTTCCGAATATTTTTTCGCCAATTCGGCAAACTTTGCACCGTGCATTAACGAATCATATAATGCATCGGCAAATTTCAAGGCTTTTTCCCGCACTCTTTTGCCTTTTTGGGGATTAATAAAAATATGTGCAATTTCAAATTTTTCGGGAACAACTCCCAAAGAATCTTTATACTTTGTAAAAAAACTTTCTACTTCTCTACGGGATATATCAATATTAGAAAACTTTTTAGCTTGCAGCATTTGAGCCATTAAATTTTTACGGGTAGCACTGCGTAATTCACGCTTAATTCTTTCTATACTCATTCCATAAACCTGCTCTACTCTTTTAGCCGAACCGTACTGCTGAATATAATATTTCATCTGATAATCGAGCTGCTGATTTATCTGAGCATCGGAAACTTGAATAGTATCTAACTTTGCTTCGGCATAAACCAATTTCTCATCTATCATCGAGTTTAATACTTTCCTTATAAATTTCGGATCTTTAGGATTAACCTTTTGCCGTGCGGCAGTTAATTCCGTTCTAAATTTTAATTCCGAATTAAGTATAATACTGTTATTTACAACTGCAACTATTTTATCAATAACCTGTTGTGCAGAAACATTAATAAAACCGAATAATATAATTAAGATTAAATATTTACGCATTATTTTTCACCTGAGAATTTGAACATTATATGATTTATATAAATTATTTAAATATCTTTTAAACATTAGCCTCGCTTTCAGTAATAAATATCTTTCTTTAACCTGATTTTTTACAAAATTAAATGGAGGAACTTCGTTTCTTTTTAACTTTTTCAGCAATTGAACAACTGCGAATTTGTTTGGTTCCGTTTGAAAAACAATACTTGTTTCTCCAATATCCAAACTTTTTACAACCCTCAATAGTTTTTTAGGCTGCACTTGATATCCAAAAAGTAATTTGTTATCAGCTTTTTTTATAAGAGATTTATTGCTGTTATATATTTTAAATGCATTTCTCCAATTAGAGTCCATTGATAGAAACCGAAAATTAACCGCATCATCTTCGTTATTAAATTCGGCTGCATTTAATAAATAAGCTGCATCATTCAATCTATAATCATTTTTTCTTTTCAGAAAAAATCTTTTCAAATCGTTAATTGTGTAATTTATTTTATTCTTTTCAAAAAAGTTCTGCTCAAGCAAAGCCGCAGCTAATTCTATTTTCGATTTTTCAATTATTCTTTTATAGTTTGAATCGGTTAATAATTTTTGTTTGGAAGCTTCTAAAAACATCACTTCCGATTCAATCCACTGCCTGATAAATTCTTCTCTAAATTTTTTTTTATTTATTGTTTCCGAAAGATCTTTTTTTAGCTCGCTTTCAGTCAAAACTTTGTTATCAACTTTTGCAACAATATTAGGTGAAACTTTTTTTTCTTCACAAGCAGTAAGCACAGCCAAAATTAATATTGTCGTATATAAATTAATCGATATTTTTTTTAAACGCTTTTTTAAGTACATCATAGTTAAAAACCGGCTGATAAATCTTTTTTAATCTATTTATATATTTATCTTCGAAAATTTTACTTAATTTATTTTGATATGCGCTAATAACCTCGGCTTTCGCCTGTTTAAATGATTTAATTTTAGATGGCACTTTTTTATCTAATTTAACAATAGACCACCCTCGTGTATATTTAAACGGTTTAGAGAAATCGCCTGGTTTTTTTAACGAATACGCCTTTTTAGAAAGCTCTCCATAAGAAACAGCAACCAATCCAAAATTGCCTGCTTTAGATTTATAATTTCTTCGTTCAGTATATTTTAGTGCAAGAGAATCGAAATTAGCACCATTTTTTAATTTGTTAAATATATTATTTATTAATGACTTACTTAATACAAATATTTCATGAAATGCTACTCTAGTAGGAAATTTATAATTTGATTTAGTCTTTTCATAAAATTTTTTCAATTTGAGTGAATCAATTTTTATTTTATCCCAAATTTTTTCCTGCTGAAGTTTAAAAATTATAATTCCCTCTTTATAACTTTTCATTAAAGAAGCAAAAACCGGATCAGTTTTCTCCAAACCAACAGATTTTTCCGTTAAAAGCACATCATCTGAATATCTGTTTAACGCCCTTAAATAAAGATTGATGTTTATTCTTTCAGCTCTAAAGCGAGGATTATTTTTCACATCACTAAACAAGCTGTCTACAATAAAAGATTTACCGCCGGCAGTAAATGCAGTAGAATCGCCAATCGCCTTACTTAATTTACTGGTTTTATAATTATAAACGTAAACTGTATCTTTAATTTCAGCAAAATAATTATTTAATCCGTTGTTTGGTTTGTAATGATATTCTTTCTTTAACTTCTTGATATAATTACGATAATCTATTTCATATCTGTTTTTATCATAAATTCTTTTGAGTTTTTTCTTCACTTTATTAAATAAAGGATACTTCTTTTTAGCAAGGAGCTGAATAACATGAAATCCGAATCTTGTTTTAACAATACCCGAAATTTGATTTACTTTCAATTTAAACGCAGCTTCATCAAAAGGTTTTGCCATTTTTCGCCGTTGGAAGAATCCCAAATCTCCACCCCGTGCCGCACTCATTTTATCGGCAGAATATTTTTTTGCCAACTTGGTAAAACTTGCTCCATTTATTAAACTATCGCGAATAGCTTTTATCTTCGTTAAAGCTGCAGTAGTATCCAATTTACCCTTTTGATTGTAATAACTGATAAGTATATGGCGACACCTAATTGCCGGCACTCTCTTCTGTTTAGCCGTAACTTTTATTATATGATAACCATAAGCCGATTTAACCGGTTTGGAATAAATATTTCCGACAGGTGTGGAATATGCAGCATCTATAAAATTAGGCGGAAGCATTCCGGCAGTAAACCAATAAATATCCCCTCCATATTTTTTTGAATAACTATCTTCAGAATATTTTTTAACCATATCTGTAAATTTTGCGCCATTTCGAATTTTTTGAATTATCGATTCGGCAAGTTTTTTTGCAGCAAGCCACGAACCTTTTTGCGGACGAATTAAAATATGACTGATACGTATTTCATATTTTCTTCTACTGTAAAGCTTTTTTAAACCAGGCTCAATTATCCTCTTTTCAATTAAATACGACCTACCAATTTCCTTCTTATAAGTATTTAGTTCTTTTAAAATTTCAGGGTCTTTATCTAATCCTCTAACCTGCGCATCTTTTAATTTCATCCTAAAATCGGTGTACAACTTTAAAAACTTTTTTAATTTGTTGAATGAAACTTTTTCTGTGCCGTTTAAACCGCTATTATTTTTAATGTAAGCTTTTTCAAATTGTTTTAATGTAATAACCTGATCATCAAATTTTGCAACAATTATTTTAGAATTTTCCGGTGTGCAAGCTGAAATTATCAACACAGTAAATAAAAAAACGGCAGGTAAAAATCTATTCGGCATATATGGTTTCTCCAAGTGGTAAAAAATTTAATTTTGAAGTTTACTTATAGCAATATATAAAATCAAGGTTGTTTATATTCCGCAGCGATTCAGAGACAAAATTTCCTCCTATTTAGCGAAATTTGAGCCGTTAAAACGCTTATTCTTTCTACTAAATCATTGTTCTTTTTGCCTGTCCGGTGTAATTTTTTTTATTACACAGAGTAAAAAATTATTGAAAGAAAATTAATATAACTATAGTGTGGCACGCCGCAAGATAGAAGTCAGAAGTCGGGAGATAGAAAATAGGTGTATTTTCTTTTACTTTTTACTTTCTACTTTTTACTTTTTACTTTTTACAGAATGTTTTTCTACATATTCAAAATTTATTTTAACGAATCAAATAATTCAATATAATCACTGTTTTTCTTTTTCAAAAACGTGTTTCTTTCCCAAAACACACCGTCTCTATAACCTTGAATGGAATTATCGATTTGTGCCAATTTCAATCTTTTTTGAGCAACACAAGCAAAATATTTGTCTAATTCAATCCCGACAAAATTTCTTTTCAATTTTTTTGAAACTACCAACGCAGTACCGGAACCCGCAAAAGGATCAAAAACAACATCCCCTTTATTTGAACTTGCCAATATAATTTTTGCTAATAATTTTTCAGGTTTTTGTGTCGGGTGATTTGTGTTTTCGGACATCGACCAAAATGGAATCGAAATATCCGTCCAAATATTAGAAGGATATGTAAGCCGGAAACTTTCGTCATTTTCCTTTCGCCAATCTTTCGGCTGTCCGTTATCATTACGATAAGGAGCAATTACTTTTCTCTTTAATTTTACATCATCAATATTAAAAGTATAATTATCGGACATGGTACAAAACCAAATATCTTCAAAATTGTTTTTCCAATTCTTCTTTGAACCACGCCCTTTTTCTCTTTCCCAAGTAATTCTGTTTCTCACTTTAAAATACTTTGAAAGCACCAAATGAATTGAAGTAGAAGAATTCCAATCGCCGCAAAAATAAATTGAAGCATCTTTTTTTAATTTGGCTACTAACTTCGAAATAATCTCATTAACCCAATCGGCATATTTTTCAATAGAAGTTTTATTGAACTTTACCTCGTTAAAATTCTTATTCAAGTTATACGGCGGGTCAACAAACAACAAATTAATAAAATTATCGGGTAAGAATTCAACGACATCAAAAAAATCCTGCTGAATAACTGAATTTATTATATCATCCAGTAAACAGTTTTCATTAATTTTAATTAATGAAGAAAAATATTTATCAATTTCTTTATCGGTTAAATCGATAGTTTTATTCCGAGGAGCTTTTATTTTTTTTTTCATAAATAATAAATCTTTCCCATCCAATTACTTAACGTACTTTTGTGCCCGATTTTACAGATGAGTCAACGGTAACAACTTCAAGATCACCTTTACTATTTTCTACGGATAGAACCATCCCCTGAGACTCAATACCAAATAATTTAACCGGCTGCAAATTTGCAACAATAATTATATGCTTTCCTACGATATCTTCGGGTGAATAATTTTTTGCAATACCCGCAACAATGGTTCTCTGTTCTTTATTTAATTCAACATCAAGTTTTAATAATTTTTTACTCTGATTAATTTTTTCGGCATTTTTTACCAAAGCAACTTTAAGTTGAACTTTTGAAAATTCATCAAGAGAAATTTGGGCCTCTTTTCGATTTTGATTTTTATTATTACCAAGTTTTTCAAATTGTTTGTCAATTGTTTCATCTTCTATTTTCGAGAAAAGAATTTCCGAAGCATTCAATTTATGACCGGACGGAAGATTTTTGCCGTTGCAATTTTGCCAAGTTACCGCTTCAGCGTTAAGCATTTTGAAAATTTTCACTGAAGTAAAAGGTATAACCGGCTGCATAAACTCAGCCAACGAAAAAATTGTTTGAAGGCAAATATTAATTGTATTAGCACATTGTTGTTCATTATTTTTAATTGTTATCCAAGGTTGAGAATCGTTGAAATATTTATTGCCTGTTCGTGCGAGATTCATCATCTCAAAAACAGCGTCTTTTATTTTATATCTTTCAATTAAATCCCCTATTTTTTTAGGAATGGT
>CAZXJG010000114.1:9449-10535 GCA_964640985.1 uncultured Melioribacteraceae bacterium
TGGTTTCCAACACCTTGAGCATTTCTTGATCAATACCGGATAAATTGTTTTTTTCGGGGACTCTATTTTCAAAATGTTTTTTTGCAAAAATAAAAGTTCTATTAACAAAATTGCCCAAAATATCGGCAAGTTCATTATTGTTTTTCGCTTGAAATTCTTTAAAATAAAAATCCGTATCTTTTGTTTCAGGTAAATTTGCTGCAAGGGTATACCGGAGTGGATCCGGAGGAAATTCTTTTAAAAAATCGATTACATCAATTCCCCACCCGCGCGACTTTGAAAATTTTTTCCCTTCAAAATTTAAGAACTCATTAGCAGGAACATTTTGCGGTAAAACAAATTTTTCTTTACTTGCATCATTCCAAGCCATTAACATTGCGGGGAAAATAATTGTGTGAAACACAATATTATCCTTCCCGATAAAAGCTACATATTTCGTTGATTCATCAAGCCAATAATCTTTCCAAAGGGCAGGATTACCACGCTTTTCGGAAAGTTCTTTTGTTGCCGAGATATAACCAAGTACAGCCTCGAACCAAACATAAAGTACTTTCCCTTTTGCATTTTCCAAAGGTACCTTTACACCCCAATCCAAATCTCTTGTTACAGCTCTATCTTTTAAACCGTCTTTAAACCACCCCAGACAATAATTCAAAACATTCGGCTTCCAATGATATTTATTATTATGTTCGGTTATATATTTTTCCAGTCTTTTTTGAAATTTTCCCAACGGAAAATACCAATGTGAAGTTTCTTTTAAAATAGGTGTTTCACCTGTAATTTTACTTTTAGGATTAATTAATTCGGTAGGCGCATAAAGTGAACCGCATTTTTCACATTCATCGCTTCGAGCTTCTTGATAACCGCATTTCGGACACGTTCCTTCTACATATCTATCCGGTAAAAATTTTTTAACTTTGAGGTCGTAAAATTGAAGAGTTTTTTTTTCGTTTAATAAATTTTGATTATAAAAGTTTTTAAAAAATTCCTGCGCCGTTTTATGGTGTATCGGTAAACTTGTACGACCGTAAATATCAAAATTCATTCCGAATTTTTCGAATGCTTCTTTATTTAAATTATGAAACC
>CAZXJG010000115.1:0-10335 GCA_964640985.1 uncultured Melioribacteraceae bacterium
TTTGCTGTATTGCGTTTGCTGGGTTTTGGATTCATATTTGTGCGGAACTTCCGTTATATCATCTATCCAGCTAAAAGCAGCCATCATCGAAGGCAGCCCAATGGTAGGTAGAGCGAGAATTGCCACTTGCCGCATCTCTTCTTTTGTAGCACCGGCTTTAAAGGCTTTACGCGCGTGAGAATGGACAGCGCCTTCTAATCGAGCGCCCGTTGATATTGCAAGTTTGATAAGTGCGCGGGTTTTTTCATCTAACGGACCTGCCGAATGAACAGCATTCCCCATTGCTTCATACGCATCAATTACTTCAGGATAGTCTTCTTTAAATTTTGAATAACGTTTTGGAATTTGTCCCATAATTTTTACCTTTTGTATTTTTAAAAAATATTGAGTTATAATTGTCTATAAAGTTCTTGCTCAAAACTGCAAATTATTATTCAATATAATAAGTTTCACAACATCCGGGTTAAAATAAAAGGCGATTCGTCCACTTAGATTCAAAGGAATGAGAGCAAAAAAAAACCTCATTCGGCAAAGAATGAGGTTTTTTAGCTATTAATTTATAAAAACTCTCCTTTGCAAATGGATTACCTTCAGGTAATCAGGCAGGCTAATTCATTTCTAAATTAACCCTATCGGTTACTTCTCATATCCATTAAAATGAACTTAGAAAAAAGTAACTCGGAGAACAAAAATCACCAAAAAGAACTATCGTAATTTAATTAAGTTTACTTTAGAATCATAATAGGAAGCCGAACCTCCAATTAAATCTTCTAAAGAGACATTTTTTAATATCGGATCTACGTGCATTACTGCGTTAGGGCACAATCCAGCCGCGCGTTTCTTCTCACCCGGTATAAGTTCACCGTCAATGTGTACATCATTTGACCCGTAAGCCCAATGCCCGTAACTCCATGAAATTGATACAACTCCGGGTCTTAAACCCTGAACGACTTTTACCTTACCTGCAACAGGTTTTTTCATACCGTTTTTCAGATCCCAAACTCCTTCCGGATTACCGGATGCAACTACTTTTACCATATCCCCGCTGCGTAAATCGTATTCTTTTGCAGTTTCAGCATTAATAATAATACTGTTTTCCGGTTCTATTGCAGATAGCCAATAATCGTTTGGTAACGTACGGGACTGACCGCCGATAATCTCTTTGTAAGTGATTAATTTCAAAGGATAATTCCCTTGATCAACCGGTTTATCATTATAGCCTTTTACCGGATCAGCCGGAGCAATTCCTGAAAATCGTTTGCCTGTATACGGATGTTTTGTAAGAGCCACATTTTCCACATAAACATTAAACATTTTGCCAAACTTATGCGGAATCTTTTCTCCACTTTTCCTGTATACATCAAAATCTTCCATTCTTCCGCCTTTATTCAAAATATAAACGACTTTCCTCCACCAATTAACTCCATTTTTATCGGTAACCGATTTCTGAAAACGCTTTTCATTTAAAACCGTTTTTGAAAAATGCCGGCGAGCTTTGAAAAATATCTTCATTTCTTTTAAAGTAGCATCAGGTACAAAATTACCAGGTTTATCTCCGGCAGCTATATTTGCAGTCATTTTAAGATAAAAGTCTTCTTGACGATTAAAATCCATTCCAGGTCCGAAACCGTCTTTTCCATATCCGGGAAGATTTAATTTCTCGGCAATTGCAAGCATAACAGCTTCCATATTTACATGCATTTCTTCGCCGAAGACTTTCACTTTTTCCACAAGAGGTTCAACGGTAGGTTGTCGTGTTTTAGATTGTTTTACCGGATCTGCAGGAGTTGTATGAGGGAACCCCCATCTTTCCCAAATTGCCGTATCGGGAAAAATGTAGTCGGCATACATTGATGTTTCTCCAATTACTATATCACTTGCAAAATATAATGGAACTTTATCAAAATCCAAAAGCGCTTCTATCATCTTATTCCCGGCAGGAGAAGAGAGAACCGGAGTACCTTTGTGCGTCATAAGCGCTTTTATTTTATAAGGATACCCAACTTGTGCAGAGGGAATTATCTCTTGATAAACATTGCCTGTATGAGGAAACCATGGACGTTTTGCCGGATAGCCTTCTTTTTGAAAATACGTACTGTTTTCGTAGAAAGAACCTTCACGATTTATTTTATGTCCGAAAGATTTCATATTATTCGGATAAAATTCTTTTTTAAGATTAAACGGCTCGCCGGGCTTACTTCCGTCTTCGTGCCAATGACCACCGCCGCCGGAAAGTCCGCCTTTCCAGTCAGGATTACCCGCAAGTAGATTTAGTGTAATGATAGCCTGAGCGTTGTAATAACCTGATGTATGTTGAACTGCACCGCGGTATAATTCAGTTGCGGATTTTTTACCATGTTTTTTATATTCTTTAGCAACTTCAATAATATGTTTTTTCTCAATTCCGCATTCATTGGACCATTGATCAATCGATTTACTAAAAGCGTATTCTTTCAATAATTGAAATGCAGATTTAACTTTAATATTTCCTATTTTCCCATCATAGAAAAGATCGCCTTCAACATTTCTGATTTTATCGTACGGATCGAATACTACAGGTTTACCGTTTTTCATCACTACAAACCGGTCTTTCGAACCTTTCCCAATATCCGAGCCTCGTAATAAAGCACCGGGACCATCTTTTTCAATTTTGACCAAATAAGAGGAATTAGTCCACGTTGTTTCGTTATCGGCTAATGCAGCGCCTTTATTTGCATTTATTAAATATCTTTTATCATAACCGTTATTATCTAATAACCAGCGCATTAAACCATAAGCCAATGCTGCATCACTTCCAGGATTAACCGGCAGCCACTTCCAAGCTTTAGCTGCTGTTTTTGACAAACGCGGATCGACTACTACTATTTTTAATTGTCCGCTAACTATATTATTTGTCAATAAATTGCTCATATACGGAGGTCCGAAATTTGCTTCTACCGGACTGGTGCCGAAAATGATTACAAATTCCGAATTATAAAAATCAGGTTTCATGTGATCTTTACCGCCGCTCCATTTACCCTTATTATATTGGTTGGTAAGCTGTTTATATGCGATATGGTGAGATTGTTCACAAATAGTAGTATGCTCAAACCAATTATTGCTTCCAAATCCGCCCTTCAAAAAGCGTTGAGCAAATTCTTTCCTTCCGTGTTCAATTCTCCCTGCTTGAAAAACAAATTGATTGTTTATGGGCCCAAGGTCGGGTTGATCCTGATTAATTAAAATATCAAGATTATTTTTATATTTCTTCTTGAACTTCGCAACAGACATTTTGCCTTTGCCTACATCCATTGCATACTTTGCCATATCTTTTGAAAGATTTTGGTCTCTCAATTTATAAATATCTTTCAATCCTGTAACCGACCGGTTTTTTTCTCCGGGAACTTTTGAGAAAAGTTTACCTCCGTTAACAATTTCCGATATAGCTTTGTCGAAAGCAATAACTTCCCATTTATTTTCGCCCCGTTTGCCGGCTCTTTTAAGAACTTTTGTTATTCTATAAGGATCATATAAACTTTGAATTCCTGCTTGTCCTTTTGGACAAATGCCGCCGTCAATTTTTGCGGCGTTTTTAATCTCCGTTTTGTAAGGAATTGCAGGATTGAGTGTCTGCATTGAGTAAGGATTTCCATCAATTTTAACAGCTACCCCGTTTAAAAGTTTAACTTTGATAGGACAATCGGTATGGCATTGCAGACAAACGGAATAAATTACATTTTCCGCATCATTTAAATGGTAATATTCAGTCGGAATACTCGGGTCTTTAACGGTTTTCCCCATCGACACGGTACCGGCAAGAAGTCCTGTTCCCCCTAAAAGGGCGGAAGTTTTAAAGAAATCTCTTCTGTTCATTCCATTTTTATTTTCATTATTATTTTCTTTCATACTAAACTCCCATCGTTTGGTTTTCTGATTTGGAATCGGATAAATCTTTTTTTGAAAAGATGGGTAACAATTGTTTTCCCAACAAAAAAACTAATGCCGCTATCGATATAGTAAAGATGAATAATTCCCATTCCATAAGACTGGGCAAATATTTAAAAGTAAGACCTGGTCCGGTAAAAGCGGCTTCTAATCCCTTTAACTCTGGAATAGCTAATGCAGGTATAACAATATTTAATCTTACTGAAATAAAAGTAACTGCAATTAATGCACAGGCCCATGCAATTGCCGAACTTGAACGAGGTTTAATTATAAGCAGCAAGGCTGGAACAATAATACCAAGCCCAACATGTACAAACCAAAATACCCACCAAAAATGACCAAACAGAACTAATTTTAAGGCGGCTTCATCTGCCGGTATTGAACTCCATAATCCGATAGTTACTTCAGACCATTCTAATAATAAATCAAATGCAAGAAGCCCCAGCACAATACGGCCCAGCAAAGAAAGCATTTTTTTAAATTCGTCACTACCGCGATTTGGGCCCCAAACAAATACCACATAAGTAAGCAAAGCCCCACCCGATAAAACTGCACCGGTTAAAAATATAATCGGCATTAATCCGGTATTCCAATACGGTCTAGCACCAACGGCGCCGAATATTGCACCAACTGAACCATGGAAGGCAATAGCTAAGGGAATACCGATACCGCCCAAAATCCTAAGAACGTTTTTATCTTTATTATATGAGTATTTCGAACGATTTGCCGGATTAAAACCAACAAGTTTCTGAATCCATTTACTAGGTAACTTAGAATCGGATTCATTTATCATATCGGCACGCAATGCATATCTAAATTCGAACAAAAGCAAAATGAAGTATAAACCATACAGCCAAGCCATCCAGCCCATAACGGATGTAAAATTTGTATGAATAATCATTCTCCAAACACGTCCCATATGTCCAAGATCGAACCATATTGATAACATTGCTCCAATTAATGTTGCTAAGGCGGTAAGTAAAGCTAATTTGCCTATCTTTTCGAACATTTTTATCCGGAATACATAAGCTAAAGCAGACATTAAAAAAGCACCTGCCGATAAACCGATGAGATAAATATAACCGGCTACCCAAAGTCCCCATGGTACGTATGAACCATAATTGGTATGGAGATGCCCATTTGTCACTCTATCAAAAAGACCGATTAAACCGAAAATTAAGGCAACAATTGTTATACCCCAAAATATCTTATCTTTTGAGTTTTTTTCAATTGACATTCTTTTTCTCCCTTTTAAAGTAGATAGTAAACTTTTGGGTTCGTACCCATTTCTTCTTTCAGACGCATAACATTCGGTTTACCAATAAGTTCGGCAACCAAACTTTTCGAGTCATTTGCATCACCAAAATAAGTTGCTCTGCCTATACAGCTAACTACACATGCAGGCAGCATACCTTTCTCCACCCTATGAATACAAAAATGACATTTTCGAGCGTTACCAATTGGAGAATCGTCATCTTCCCTTGGCCAAGGTTTACCATAGGCAAACATAGGCTCTACCTCATAAACCCTCGCTTTTTTCCCAACCATTTCTTTGGTTTTAGGTGCATCTTCGGTATAATAATGACCTTTATCAAAAGTTCTTGCACTGTAAGGACATGCTGTAATGCAATAACGGCAGCCAATACACTGATCATAATCAATTTCAATAATTCCGTCTTTTCTTTTCCAAGTAGCATGAACGGGACATACTTGTACGCATGGCGGATCTTCGCACTGCATACAGGGTCTTGGAATATATCGCTCGGTTGTATTTGGGTATGTCCCAATTTCTTCCGATAGAACCGGACGATAAACAACTCCAGGAGGTAATTTGTTTTCTGCAATACATGAAACCGTACAGGCATAACATCCAACGCACTTGCGAAGATCTATAACCATAGACCATTTTCTTTTGTCTACAGGCTTTCTAAGGGCACGTTGTAAATCCCGCATCATTCGTATTATTTGATCTTCGTCCGGTTTTTGCTCCGGTAAAACAGCCAATTCAACAGTATCGGAATTTTTATTGATTGTTTTTGCCATGGTAGTAAATTTGTTATTGTATACCGCCGATAAAACCATTGAACCAAAAACGCCGGTACCTAATTTTTTGAGAAAGTCGCCCCTTTCATATTTATTAACATGATCTTTTACCGATTTTTCATTTGTTTCGGATTGGTTGTTATTTGTTTTTTCATCTACCATTATATTCTCCCGATGGTTGTTTATATTTTGAATTGGAAGTTTACACTATAAACAGATGTTGAAGTACCTGTCTGCGGTTTCAGATAACGGAAGTTAGGCGAAATTGAAAGCCCTTTCCCGGGTGTAAAATTTAATCCTCCTATTAGATAAGTATTCCCGTCATTATCTGCACTTGTATTGGGATCATAAAGATCTAATCTTGCATATAATTCTACTTTTTTGGTAAACTTATAATTCCCATAAGCCGAGATGATGGTTTTTGTTAAATTTACTCCTTTTTCATTGAATATATCGTATTCTGCTCCGAATCTTAAATTGTTTTTGGAATATCCCGCAAAGCCTCCTAATACGGTTTTGTTCTCTGTAGATGTACTTGTTCCTTTATTATAATCGAACGGCTCTAAACTAAATGATGCTCCGAGATTAAATCCTCCTTTTGATATTTTCGATTTTCCATATAATATTTGTACCGAGTATTTTTTGTAATTATTATTCTCAGATTTTTTATAACCTGAACCATTTGTAATTAGAAAACTGAAACTTAATTTGTCGGCAAATTTATTGTAGTAGCCGATACCCAAATCAGCCGAAGAGGAGAATTTATGTAAATCCATCGGAGATTTCTCAACGAATCTATAACCCCAGTTATGTTCTTCAACATTGAAGAGGTTCATACCTTGGAGTCCGAAAACGAATTTACCGAAATCAGTTTTCCAAGCCAGAAGAGCATTTTTAAGATAAACACTTAACCTGTTATCATTACCGGTATTAAACCTCCCCACATCGGTAGTAACTTTGTAAGAGATTTCCTTAGAAAGATTGTTTTTCAAGGTAAAATACACACGATGAATCTCGAATGAATTAGTAGGTGCAGCATTTTTATTATACGAATAATTGAAATATACTTTCCCCCCTAATTTGTTCTGCGCTGTTAAAGTTGATATACTCAAAAATAAAACGGCAATAAGAAATTTAAATGTTTTCATTTTTTAATCTCCTTGTTAAACGGTTCTACGGTTTCTTTCATTGAATTGATTTCACTTTTGAAGTCTTTAATTCCTTTACCAAGTCCTTTAGCAATTTCAGGTAATCGTTTTGCACCGAAAAAAATTAGTATTGCACTAAAAATGATTAGAATCTCAGGTACGCCGATATATCCCATAATATTCTCCTATTTATTGTAAATTGATTTATCTATAAACAAGGAAAGTGCCAAAATTTCCGGGAAATGGAATATACATTTTTACGGAAAAAATGGGTGTTTTTGATAGTTTGTTTTAGGATAAAGAGTATTTTAAAAACGATTTTTCGCTTTTATTTACGAAATATCGTTTTTACATGATGTGTTTTTAAAAGCCATAGTTATCGCCACTGATGGTGTTACTTCAGAAAAAATAAAGTGAAGCGGAGTGTAAATCTTATGTTTTGACCGTTGTATTACTCAATTGTCTGTTCATTAAAAAAATTTCTGCAAAATAAAGGTTCTGTCATTTCTTACAAGGAAATGTCTTTCCATAGAACTTCTTCGGATTGGCAGACCCCGACGTAATTTGTCGGAAAAGAAATCTTCCGCTTAATAAATATATTAAAAGATTTCTCTCCCGATTTAATTTATCCACTTATTACCCAATGGTTTATAGCCTTTGTTAGTAGTTTGTTAGTATTATTTCTCATCATTCTTGCTTTCGATTAATGCTTTCAATTCTTGTTTACTTGGTAAAACAGTCTTGTATCTGCTTGCAAAAATTTGTTCATTATTTTCCGGTAAAGTTATTTATACAAGGGTGTTATTTTTATCTTTACATAACACAATTCCGATAGTTTTATTTTCATTATCAAGTTTTACATATCTGTCGTAATAATTAACATACATTTGCATTTGTCCTAAATCTTGGTGCGTAAGTTTCCCTATTTTTAAATCAACTAAAACAAAGCATTGCAGTAAACGGTTATAAAATACCAAATCAATACGATAATGTTCGTCATCAAATGTGAAACGGACTTGTCGTCCCACAAAAGTAAATCCTTTGCCTAATTCAAGTAAAAAATGTTCTAATTTGTCAATTAGTTTTTGTTCTAATTCACTTTCCGAATATTTAGTTTCTTCCGGTAAACCGACAAATTCAAGAATATACGGGTCCTTTAAGGTGTCTTCCGGTTTTTCAACAATTTGTCCTTTTTTAGAAAGATCTTTAACTCCCTTTTTGTCTCGACTTAATACTAATCTTTCATAAAGTGCAGAATTGAATTGTCGTTTTAATTCCTTTAAACTCCAATTATTTTCAATTGCTTCAATTTCATAAAATTTTCTCTCTTCTTCATTATCAATACGCATTAAGATAAGATAATGAGACCAACTTAATCTGAATTTAACAGGATTTATCTGTTGTTTTGATTTTGTAAATTCGCCAGACAGTGTCTGACCTTTTGAGTAGGTTAGATAAAATTGTCTCATTTGTTTAAGATTGGTTACTGAAAATCCTTTACCAAATTCAGTTATTAATCTTTCTGATAACTCTTTAAGTAATTGTTTACCATATTCGGCACGCTTTTTACCTTTTTGTTCTTCTTCTACAATCAATCGTCCAATCTCATAATATGTATAAACCATTGTTTGGTTAATTCTTCGAACAACAGATTTACGGGCTTCTTGTAATAGTTTCGTTATCTTATTAAAAAAGTCATTATTTTGTGCTCGTTCAATATTACTCATTAGAAAATCCCTTTTTACAAAACTATTACTTTTTGCTTTGAATTTAGAATGATTTTTCAATTTCTTTCAATAACCGCACAACATTGGGCTATAAACAACAAATTAGTTAAATATTTAATTTTGCATAAGTCTTATTGTCAACGAGATAAAAAAATAATCTTACTTACTTCAAGTATTTTACCATCCAGTTGATCCAACGCTTAAAAATATCGGTTCTTCTAACAATATCATGTGGGAAATGAGTATTCGCCGGATAAACGTAAAATTCAGTATGTACGCCGTTATCGCGCAATGCGTGATACATCTCATAGCTATTTACTATCGGCACATTAGGATCGCCGGCATCACCCATTATCAAAGTAGGTGCTTTTACATATTTAGCGTATACAATTGGGGATTGTTCCCGCCATATTTTCCAGTATTGTTTTACCCAAGGAGAACCGCCGAAAAAATAGAGATCGTCCGTTTGATAGTACGCAATAGTGTAATCCATTACCCAATCGTTAAGAGCAGCGCCTTCAACTGCGGCTTTCCATTTATCGGGGTAATAGCCGTTTAACCAGGATGTCATGTATCCTCCGTAAGACCAGCCCGATATACCAATACGATTTATATCGATTATACCTAACTGTTCTATTTTTTTCAGACCTGCCATTACATCTTTACCTGGTCCTTCACCGGTATCTCTAAAAATCGCATGCTGGTAAGCATCACCAAGATTAATGCTGCCGCGGTAATTAGGCTGGAATACAAAAAAACCATGTGCAGCCAGTAACTGTGGGAGTACCGAGAATTTAACGGTAGAAGCTCCTTCGGGACCACCGTGAATAACCAGTACAAGCGGATATTTCTTCCCTGCTTGATAATCAACCGGATAGTTCAGTACACCGTCTTCGTAAAATCCGTCCGGTCCTTTCCAGTTAATTGTTTTTACTTTTGATAAATTTAAACTATCAACAAATTTATTGAAATTAGTAAGCCGGCTGGGTTTTGCATTCAGGGAAGTTAAAACATACAATTCCGTCGGATGCGACGGAGTGCTGCCTGTAAAAGCAACGACACTGTTTTCGGATACGCTTATACTGCCGTTATTGGGATTAACGTTTCCCAAATCAAGCTGAACTGCATTAGCATTCAACGGCTGACGCCATATTATGGTTTGTGTACCTTTTTCACCTGTCAACAGCACTGCTTTACTGTTTTGAAGCCAAGTATAACTGTTAATGTTACGTGCCAGTTTATGTGTAATATCGGTAATTTTACCGTTTACATCCGTATATACAGCATTACCGTTATTTTGATCTCCGTTGCGCGGTCGGATAAAAGCCAATATATTACCGATAGGTGAATAAGAAGGCCATCCCGATCCCTGTGCATCTATTACCGTCCGAATTTTTCCGTCGCTTGTATCCACTTCCACGATAGTTGAATGCCAGGAGTTTCCTTCCCAAACATCCGGAAAGCGCTGAAAAGTAATGGAATTCCCTTTGGGA
>CAZXJG010000116.1:0-10244 GCA_964640985.1 uncultured Melioribacteraceae bacterium
GCAATGGTTGCAAAATATGAAACAGAACTAATTGATAAAAAATTACTAGAAAAGAAATTGGATGAATTTTTTCAGATAGCCAACAAAGAAGATACAGAAGAATAATAACGAACTACAACAGCGGCTCATAGTGTATGCCGAATATAGTTGTAATTGGATGATATAGTGGAGATGTTGAAAATTAATGAAAAACTGGATTAGAACGAGAACAACTATTGAATTTCTTGGAACTTGGGAAATGTTGTATAACCCCAATTTTAATGTGGTTGAATTTGGCCACTTTAAATTGGAAGCAGGACTACCTACTTTTGTTTTAAGTCCAAAACAATGGATTGAAAAAACAAATGCGATTGGTATTATCTCAAAATCCGGAAGAAGCGGATTTACTAAATGTTGCATTATTTAATTGCACAGCAAAAGATTGGCGAGAAGCAAATCCCGAACTTGCAAAAAAAGGAATGAATATTAGAGGTATTAACGAATTAGCAATACTTTCTAACATTGAAGGTATGAATGCCGAAATGATAAGAAAAGGTCTTTCTAAAAAAGAAAGAAATATGAATAAAATAAACAATGGTGCAAATATGAAAACTAATGCAAGAAAATTCGCCACAAGCCATATACGTAGCCGTTAAATATCTACTGTTAACAAAGATAAAAATAAAATAACTTTGTATATTTCATTATTATTAAATTTTAATAACCAAAAATGACTAAAATAAAAAAGAAAAAACACGCCAAAAAAGAAGAACAGAAAGTTCACGTAAATTATTTTGAAAATATTCCCGAGAAATATAAAAATATTATTGCAGCGGTTATAATTTTAATTCCTCTGCTTTATTATTTTTTACCGTTCCAGTTAAGTAATCTTCGTCCCGTTGGAAACGATTATTTATCTTCGGTCGGACAAACACACCGCTGGGTTGAATGGGACAAAAAAACCGGTGAAACAACACTTTGGAATCCTTCAATTTTTGCCGGAGAGCCAATTTACCCGAGAATTACACCTAATATTATTCAAGTCGATACACTTATAAGACTTTTGAGCAAATTTTCTTATTGGGTTTTTTGGTATATGTTTTTAGGTGCCCTAGGTTTTTACTTTTTTATGAGATACGAAAAGATCCCATGGTATTTAGCGGTAATTGTTGCGGTTATTTTTATTCTGCTTCCCGATTGGCAGGCTCTTATTGGCGAAGGACACAATTCAAAATTGCGCGCAATAATGACATTGCCCTGGGTTTTCTTGAGTTTTAGTTATTTATTCGATAAAAATAATTGGTTTGGTGCAGGTCTTTTTGCTTTTGCGTTTACTTGGCTTATACGCTCACACCATTTTCAAATTGTTTTTTATGGGATAATGGTTTTGTTTTTTATCTATGCTTATCCATACATAAAACTTTTTGTTGATAAAAAATATAAAAAAGCCGTCGGAATTTTTATAAAATTCGGTGTAGCTTTTCTTTTAACTATAATGACGGCAGCTCAGCCTTTATTAACAACGAATGAATATGCAAAATATACTACGCGCGGAGGTCATCCTGTAAATATTGGTAATGAAGCACGCTCTGCCGAAAAATCAAAAGGGGTTAGTTTTAAATACGCAACTCAATGGTCGTTTTCGCCAACGGAATTACTGGATTTTTTCATACCTCGATTTTCGGGCGGACTTTCTACGGAAATTTACGAGGGAAGTAAATTCCCCCAATTACGCGGGCAGCAAGTTCCCGGATACTGGGGTGAAAAACCGTTTAACGGTAATTATGCTACAATGGGTATGATAATGTTTTTGTTTGCTGCTATTGGTGTGGGATATTATAAAAAAGATAAACTTGTTATTGGACTTGCCGTTTTTTCAGCTTTTTCAATTTTCCTTTCCTTTGGAAGGCATTTCCCCGAACTGTATAAATTGTTTTATTATTATGTCCCGTTTTTCTCCAAGTTCCGGGCGCCCGCTATGATTCTTAATGTTACATTCATTACAATTTTATTTCTTGCCGGTTATGGTTTAAAAGCCGTTACTAAAGAATTACGTAACAAAGATTTTAAATGGGTTATTACTGTTTTCGGCATTGGACTTGGACTTGCTTTTTTTATCCTTTTGATTAACGGGTCGTTTAGTTACTCTACACCTCTTGAGGTACGCCGCTACAATGCAAACACGCTTCGTGTACTAAAAGAAATTAGACAAGAGTTTTTAATTGCCGATACTCAGAAACTGATTCTTTTCCTTTTGGTTGCCGGTGCTGCTGTGGTAGCCTATCTTTTTAAAAAAATCAAAGTGGAATATTTTGTTATTATAATATTTTTAATCTCTACCATCGAAATATTCAGTATATCAAACAAAGCTTATCATGAAATGAATCTGAATAATCCGAATGATTTGGAATATACCGAGTTCAGGCAAACACCGATAACAAAAATACTGGAAAAAGCTAAGCCCGATATGAGAGCTATTGTTTTGGGGCAGGGATTTACAAGTAATCATTACGCTTATTATTATCCTATTATTAATGGTTACAGTGCTATCAAACTTCAATTAATTCAAGATGTAATTGGACATAATCTTTATAATGCCGATACGCCGGACAGAATAAACTGGAACTTGATTGATATGCTGAATGGAAAATTTGTGATTTCTCCGGCAAAATTAAGTGAACCGTTTTTAAAGCAGCTTGCCTACGATAAATCGAAAAAACAAATTTTATATTTAAATTCCCGTGCATTGCCGAAAGCCTGGTTCGTAAAAGAAATAAAAACCTTTGATGCACCGAAGTACGTTGTTCTTTATATGAACGCTAACGAGTTTAATCCAAAAGATCAAGCTTTAATGGTTGCGAAAAATTTAACTCTCGGTAAAAAATATAACGGTAACGGAACAATTGATTTTGTTAAACATAACCCGAATTATTTAGAGTTTAATGTTAAAACCGATTCAACTGAATTTATGGTTATTTCGGAAGTTTATTATCCCAAAGGATGGATTGCAAGGTTAGATGGGAAAGAAATACCGATTTATCAGGTCAACCACCTTTTAAGAGGTGTTAAAATTACACCTGGCAGTCATAAATTGACATTTAATTTTAAGCCGGAAACATATTACGCAAGCTTAACTTCTTTATGGATAGGGGATTTATTAACATTGGCAATTATTATTGTTTTTGGGTATATGAAGTTTCGAGAGGTAAAATTTAAAAATAATCAAGTTAAAACATCTTAACATTTTAAAGAAAAAGGCAGAATAAATTTTAATATGAAGAACTTTGCAATTACCGGTGCGGCGGGATATGTTGCTCCCCGCCATCTTAAAGCAATTAAAGAAACAGGGAATAATTTAATTGCAGCACTTGACCCGCACGATTCGGTTGGAGTGCTGGATCAATATTTTTCAGAAACACAATATTTTTACGACTTCGAAAGATTTGACAGGCATCTCGAAAAATTAAAGCGGAGTAATCCGAGTGAAATAATCGATTATCTGAGTATTTGTTCGCCAAATCATTTACACGATGCGCATATTCGTTTGGCATTACGATTAGGTGCCGACGCAATTTGTGAAAAGCCGATAGTTTTAAATCCTTGGAATTTGGATTTACTTCAAAAGCTTGAAAAAGAAACAGGCAGGCGCGTTTATACAATTCTTCAACTAAGGGTTCATCCTTCCATTTTGAAATTAAAAGAGCAAATTGAAAATAGTAAATCAGAAAAAAAGTATGATGTGCTTTTAACATATATAGCTTCACGCGGACCGTGGTATCAATTTTCGTGGAAAGGTGATGCTCATAAATCCGGCGGTATCGGCACAAATATCGGTATTCATTTCTTCGATTTATTGGGATGGCTTTTCGGCAATCTTTTATCAAGCCAAGTTTATCTTTCATCTCCAAATAAAATGAGCGGTTTTCTTGAATTGAAAAATGCAGATGTCCGCTGGTTCCTTTCAATTGACAAAAACGATTTGCCCCCCGAAGCAACGGCAAATAACAAACGGACGTACCGTTCTATCAAAATAAATAATGAAGAAATGGAATTTACCGAAGGTTTTACGGATTTACATACACGGGTTTATGAAAAAATACTTTCGGGTAATGGTGATGGAATTGATATTGCCAGACCGTCGGTAGAAATTGCATATAAAATTAGAAACGCAAATGTAACCGGTAAAATGGAAGCACCACATCCTTTTTTAGTTAAAGGGGTAGAGTAGTAAAATATGTTGATAGTTAAACAATCATCATAGATCTGCGTGCTATTTCTCTAAATTAATAATAGCACGCTGATTATTTATGATTAATTATGAAGGAAGATAAAAACTATTAATATTAAAATTGGATTATTGATGAATTTTTGTGAGAAATTGAAATCTGAATAAAGGTATTTTTAAAAAATAGCTGCGATTATCATAAACAATCATCATAAATCTGCGTGCTATTTCTTTAAATTATGGAGAAAGAATGAGTTATTTCAAACACGAATCTGCATACGTTGATAATAATTGTGAAATTGGTGAAGGCACAAAAATTTGGCATTTTTCTCATATTCAAAGCGGTGCAAAAATTGGTAAAAACTGTGTGCTTGGTCAAAATGTAAATGTTGGAAATAATGTTATAATCGGAGATTATGTAAAAATCCAGAACAACGTTTCCGTTTATGAAGGGGTTACATTGGAAGATTATGTTTTTTGCGGTCCTTCGATGGTATTTACAAATGTGCTGGACCCGCGCAGTAAATATCCGCAGGTAGGCAACAAATTTTATAAAAAAACATTAGTTAAAGAAGGAGTCTCGTTCGGCGCTAACTGTACAATCATTTGCGGAACAACGATCGGAAAGTATGCTTTTATTGGGGCGGGCGCTGTTGTAACTAAAGATGTTCCGGATTATGCTTTGGTTGTCGGTACCCCTGCAAAAAGAATAGGATGGGTAAGCGAAGCAGGTAAAAGACTTGTGTTTGATGAGAATGGTTTTGCTTTCTGTGAAAAAAGCGGTAAAAAGTATAAGCTGGAAAACAATACTGTATTTGAAATTAATGAATAATGAATGGAGAAAAGTTTTATTTTGAAAATGAAAGTTGGAATAATAGTTCCTGATTATCCATCAAAAAATGATTATGCATTTGCGTTTGTCCATGCTAGGGCAAAATTATATATCGATAAAGGTGTTAAAGTTCGTGCTTTTATTTTATCGAATAAAAAAGTCGAGGAATTTTTTGAAGGTGTTTCTGTTATTAGAGCTGGTAAAAAAGAATTATTAAAATCAATAAAGCTTTATTCACCTGATGTGCTTGCAATTCATTATCCTACGTATAAAACAATTCCATTTATAAAACAGATTAATTTACCCAAAGTTGTTTGGCTTCACGGGCATGAAATTTTATGGAGTTTATATCTAAGAAAAGCAAGAAGTATTTTTGATTATATTAAAAAAAGATTTGTACTAATTCCAAGAGAGGCATTTCAAATTTTCAAAATTCGTTCTCTTTTAGATGAAGTTGAATTTAGTGTGTTTGTTTCTAATTGGTTATTAAAGAATGCGGAAAAAACTGCGTTTAAAAAATTTAAAAACGCAGTTGTTATTCCAAACCCCGTTGACACGAATTTATTTTCATATAAAAAACCGAAAAATATTAATCATGGTATTTCCTTAAGAAGTTTTTCCAGCAAAATTTACGGTTTGGATATAGCCATTAAAGCTTTTTCAAAATTAGAAGATGTAAAATTATTTTTGTATGGTAAGGGCAAGTATTTTAACAAATATGTTTCATTGTCGAAAAAATTTAGGTCTAACACAATAATTGTTGAAAAATCTTTTAATCATAATGAACTAAACAAATTATATTATAATTTTGGTTTTTTTGTTGCACCTAGTAGAGCTGAAACTCAAGGTTTAGCAATGTGTGAAGCAATGGCATGTGGCTTACCAGTTATTGCCACAAAGGTTGGTGGGATTCCTGAATTTGTGCGGGATAACATTGATGGTTATCTTGTCCCGTTAAATGACCCTAAAAAATTGAAAGAAGCGGTTATTAAATTAATAAGCAATAAAAAAAAATATTTTGAAATGTCCCAAAATGCACGACAAGGAATATCAAAAAAGTGTTCTAATGATGTTGTTGTTAAAGCTGAATTGTTAATTTTAAAAAACGCAATTAATCAGAAAAATAAATCGATTGAATAATTAAAAAATAAATTAGAATTAATTATGAAATCTTTAAAAATGAATGAAAAAATAAAAGATTTTTACAAAACAGATGGTGTGGATTATAAATACAGAAGGTGGGAAGAAAATCGGGTTGCAAAATTTGACTATAAACATACGGAAATTGCAATAAAAAAGTTTTTAAGAAAATCGCATTTTATTGATAGTTTGGAGATTGGATGCGGACCAGGAACATGGACCGAAATATTGAAAAAACATACCGATAATCTTATTGCTGTTGACATTTCCGAAACAATGTTGAATGAAGCAAAGAAAAACATTAACGATCCAAACATTAAGTTTATTAGTAGCGATATTATGGATGTTTATATAGATAAAAAATTTGATTTAATATTTTCTATTAGAGCATTTGAATATTTTCCCCAAAAAGAAGAATTTATCAAAAAGTGTTTCAATCTTTTAAATAAAGACGGGGAAATTTTTATTATTACTAAAACTAAAGGTTCTTACTGGTATGGTAGAACAAAAATAAGAAAGTTATTCAAATTCGTATTACCATTTTTGTTTTATTACGAAAATAAAGGGCTTACGAAAAATAATTTAGAAAATTTAAGTAATTTTCAACAAGAAAGATTATTTACAAGAGAGTTTGAAAGTTTATTGAAGAATAATGGTTTTACGAGTATTGTGATAAAACCTGTTATTATTCGTCCGCCAATTTTTATGTGTGGTAAATCGGAAATTCCTATTGTTCCTCCTCTTTTAGAAAAACCAATTTTATTTGTTCTAAACCTTATTAATAAAACACTTTCGAACTATTCACCATTTACAATATTTGCTGAAAGTTACTCAATAACTGGCAAAAAAAAATGAAGTTTTTATTTGTTGGTTCTAAAGCGAATCTAGATTTAAATAAAATTGGTGGAATTGAAAATACAATTAAAGAGCTTATCTTTTTTTTATTAAAACATAAATATAAGGTTTACGTTTATATTATTGAAGATAGAGAAACGTCTATTTCTGAAATGTAGTCTGAATTTGGAAGGATTTCAATTTTGCGTGGGAAGAAGAAAACAATTAGAAAAGAAATATTTAAAGATTTCGATATAATTAATTTTATCCAAACACCTTTTGAAAATCCGTTTTATTCTGTTCGTTTTTTGTTAATGAAATCGACTAAAAAGGTTACTACTACAAAATTTTTTTTCACTTATCCTATTTTAGCAAAATATAATTTTCTACAAAAATTAAAAATTAAATTTCTCATTGATCATACATTCGTTTTTTCAAAAAGACTTGAGGTTTTAGCTAAACTAATTACAAATAATGTTACATTTCAATATCCGCCGATTTCTCAAGTTTATATTAGTAAATTGGCTCCCCCAAAGGGAATAAAAGAAAAAATACTTTTTGCCGGTCGTTTAAGCAGAGACAAAGGCTTAGATGTTGTTTTAGACGTTTATAAAAAACTTTCTAAAGATAAATTTTATTTAGGGATTATTGGGTATTTTTCTACTGATGCAGATAAAAAGTATTATGAAGAAAAATTAAAAAGGGTAGATTTAGATTTTTTACAGATTATTTCTCCTGTAACAAAATTGGTTGCTCAAAATCGATTACCGTTAAATGAGTATAATATTTTATTATTACCTTATCAAGATTTAGCGCCTACATTAGATACTCCTTTGTTAATTCTTGAAGGACTTTCTTCACAATGTAAAGTTATAACCTCAGACATAGGTTCTCTGTCCTCAATTAAAGGAAATATATTTTTAGTTAAAGAATATACTGATTCTTCAAAGTTTCTGGAAATGGTAAATAATGTTTCTGAAATTAAAATAAAAGACGAAATCATTGATTGTTTTTCAAATGAAATTTTTGGGAATAAATATTTGAAATCGTTAAATATTATTTAATTAGGGAAAAACTTAAAGATGATTAAATCTTTAAAGAATACATTAAAGCATACGGCAATCTACAGTTTCGGTAATTTATCTACAAAGCTTATTGGATTAATACTTCTACCGTTATTTACAAAGCTGCTGACTCCTGATGAATATGGAATATTGGCAATTTTAGAAATCTCGAGTCAGTTTTTGATAATCATTTTTTCGTCCAATATAAATATTTCGATGATGCGGTGGTGCGCTGAAGAAAAAGATAAAATTGCTGAAAAAGCAATAGTTTTTACTTCTGTAGTTTCCATATTAGTTATTTCCGTTTTTCTCTCGGTAATTTTAATTCCATTCAGCAGTAATTTTTCAATACTTTTTTTCGATTCGAATAAATTTAAAATTTATTTTACCATTTTGTTTTTGACTTCATCTTTTGGACTTTTCAATTTAATACCGCTTAACTTGATCCGGCTTCGTGAAAAATCCGTATTATATTCTGTGTTTACAACGATAAAATTTACTACTATAATGCTGCTCGATATTTATTTCCTCGTTTATGAAAAGATGGGAGTTGAAGGAATAATATTGAGTCAATTAATCGGACAAGTATTGCTGTCTGTAATGTCAATTCCTTTTATCTTAAAAAATATAGTTTTCCGGTTTAAGTTTAAAATATTAATCGAAATGCTTAGATATGGACTTCCGCTTGTGTTTGCTACTATTTCAGGATTAATTTTATCGATGGGAGATAAATTTATTGTCAAATTTATTAGCGGCGATGCCAGCGTTGGTCTTTATACGTTAGGCGGAAGAGTTGCGGGAATAATTAATGTGTTTATTATTCAATCTTTTAATCTTGGATATGTGCCGATTGCTTATAAAAAAATAGATACTGCCGGAAGCAATAGATTTTTTTCGAAAGTTTTAACTTACTATATTTTCATTCTAATAATTGCAGCGTTAACGCTTTCATTGTTCGGTAAAGAGTTAATTGAGCTTTTTGCTCTTAATTCAAAGTACTGGGTTTCATATACGGTTGTTCCGTTACTTGCATTTGCATTTGTTTTTAAGGGGATGCAGAATGTATTTTCGTTAGGGTTCCAGTTTACCAAAAAAACATCATACAACGTTTATATTGTTCTTGCCTCGGCAATTTTAAATGTTATACTTGATTTTATCTTGGTAACCCGTATGGGCTTTATCGGTGCTGCAATAGCCACCTTAATTTCCTTTATTTTTATGACAATTTTAACTTATATTTATTCACAAAAAGTTTATCATATTTCATTCGAATTAGTTAAAATATTTAAGATGCTTATTATAGGTACGGTATTGTTCTTTGCCTCTTTTTTATTTAAAGATATTGATCTTATTTTAAGAATAATAAGCAAAATTGTTTTAATATCACTTTTCCCTCTGCTGCTTTATTTTTGGAATTTTTACGAAGAAATAGAAATTGATACTATTAAAAATTATAACAAAAAATTTCTGCAGTATTTAAAGTTAAAAAAATAACCGTTAAATTTATTTGGAGGATGAAATGAAACAAACGAGACGGCAGTTTTTAGTTACAAGCTCGCTTGTATTAGCGGGTGCAGTTGTTACAAAATCGTATCCGAGAATAGAAAGCAAAGGAACTGTAAAAGGGCCGATGTGTATATCTACGTGGTCGCACGGATATGTGGCAAACAAAGTATCGATGAATATAATGCAAAGCGGGAAAACATCACTCAACGCCGTTGAACTCGGAATACATACTGCAGAGAACAATCCGAAAGTAACTTCTGTCGGTTATGGCGGTTACCCCGATGCTGAGGGAAACGTAACACTTGATGCATCAATAATGAATTGGGAAGGGAACGCCGGAGCAGTCGGCTTTCTTCAAGAAATAAAAAATCCTATTTCTGTTGCAAGATTGGTAATGGAAAAAACACCTCACGTAATGTTGGTTGGAGCCGGTGCATTACAGTTTGCATTAAAAAACGGATTTAAAAAACAAAATCTTTTAACCCCAAAGGCAAAGGAAGCTTGGGAACGCTGGAAAGAAAAAAAAGAAATGGAATTACAAAACAAAGAAAATCACGATACGATTGGCCTTTTGGCTATTGATAAAAAAGGTAATATGAGCGGTGGAGTATCAACAAGCGGTATAGCATTTAAAGTATACGGCAGGGTAGGCGATTCTCCTATC
>CAZXJG010000117.1:0-6557 GCA_964640985.1 uncultured Melioribacteraceae bacterium
TATGAACCCGACAACCGACGTATTTGAAAAGCGTGTTGCTGCCTTAGAAGGAGGAATTGCTGCTTTGGCTACGTCTTCGGGACAGTCGGCTGTTACACTTACAATAATTACACTTGTGCAAAAAGATGAAAACATAATTTCTACAAAATATCTATATGGCGGCACATACAATCTATTCAAAGTAACTTTACCTCGTTTGGGAATTAAAGTAAAATTTGTTGAAAATGAATCGCCGGAAGAATTTGAAAAACTTATTGATGGGAAAACAAAAGCTTTATATATTGAAACAATTGGAAATCCAAAATTAAATATTCCTGATTTTAATGCTATTGCCGAAGTTGCCCACTTGCATGGCATTCCGCTAATAGTTGATAATACTTTCGGAGCATGCGGTTACCTGTCGCGGCCTATTGAACACGGAGCTGATATTGTTGTAGCTTCAGCTACAAAGTGGATTGGGGGACATGGGACCACAATCGGCGGTGTTATAGTTGATTCGGGTAAGTTCGATTGGGGAAATGGAAATTTCCCAATTTTTACCGAACCTTCACCCGGCTACAACAATCTAATTTTTAATAATGTGTTCGGAAAGGATTCTCAATTTGGTAATATTGCCTTTATTATACGAGCTAGGGTTGAAGGTTTAAGAGATTTGGGGCCTTGCATTAGCCCGTTTAATTCGTTTTTACTTTTACAAGGACTCGAAACCCTTTCGCTTAGAATGGAACGTCATTGTAGTAATGCAATTACGTTGGCAAATTGGCTCAAGAGCCATCCGGCTGTTGAATGGGTATGGTATCCCGGTTTAAGCGGGCATCCTTCAATGACAAATGCAAAAAAGTATTTTCGTAAAAAATTATACGGGGCGGTGCTGGCTTTCGGAGTAAAAGGTAAAATAGATGCAGGTAAAAAATTTGTAAACAGTGTAGAACTTGCAAGTCATTTAGCTAATGTTGGAGATGCAAAAACGCTTGTTATTCATCCGGCATCAACAACCCACCAGCAGTTATCGGCAGAAGAACAATTGAGTTCCGGCGTATTGCCGGAATTAATAAGAGTCTCCGTCGGGCTGGAACATATTGATGATATTATAAATGATTTCGATCAAGCATTAAAAGCGTAACTTTCTTCGGAGAAATAATTAATTTTTTTGTGGTTTTTATGATTTAGTAAAAGGAATTAAATGGCACAAGTTCAACAATCTAATTATGAAATTAATTCTAAAACAGAATTCGTCGACTTATTCAATGAAAGAAACTTTCAATTAGAAAGTGGTTTTAAATTAGATAAAGTAACGGTAGCATATCAAACGTATGGACAACTAAATAGAGAAGGTACTAATGTCGTTTTAATATGTCATGCATTAACGGGTAATGCTCATGCTGCAGGTATTATTGATAATGATGAAATTAATAATACGCAGAACGAAGAGTTCTTGTATAAATACAACAAGATGTTTTATAATAAACCCGGCTGGTGGGATCCGTTAATAGGTCCCGGCAAAGTGTTCGATACGAACAAGTATTTTGTTGTATGTCCAAACTTTTTAGGAAGCTGCTATGGAACAACAGGCCCGGCAAGTTTTATTCCCGGGTCAAATGAAAGATATAAATCGACTTTTCCGCAAATATCCATTCGTGATATGGTTAAAGTTCAATTTGAATTAATGAAATATTTGGGAGTAAAAAAGATAGAAATTGTTACCGGCGGTTCATTGGGCGGAATGCAAGTTTTGGAATGGGCAATAATGTATCCTGATTTTATAAATTCAATTATTCCTATTGCCGCAGCCGCACAACATTCTGCTTGGGCAATCGGATTAAACGATGCGGCACGCTCTGCAATAATTAACGATCCTATGTGGGATAACGGGTTATATGAGACACAACCGCAATCGGGGTTAGCGTTAGCAAGAAAAATTGCAATGATTAGTTATAGAAGTTATCCGTCTTTTAATATGAAATTCGGCAGAACAAAATTAAACCCGAATGAAAAAAACAGCGTGTTCAACATTGAAAATTATTTACAATATCAAGGGAATAAACTTACAAAACGCTTCGATGCAAATTCTTATATCACAATTACTAAAGCTATGGATAACCATGATGTAGGTAGAGGTAGAGATTCTTTGCAGAAAGCCTTAGGCTCAATTAAAAGCAGAACTTTATGTGTTGGAATTAGTTCGGATGTTCTTTATCCCGCTGATGAACAGAAAGAAATTTCTTCGATGATACCTAATGCGAGTTATGTGGAAATTAATTCAATTCATGGACATGATGCTTTTTTAATTGAGTTTGATCAATTGTCAAAAATAATTTCCGACTTTTTGAAATAATACCTTTCGAAAATTTTAATAACTACTTTATTTTTATTACTGTTTATATATATAAAGCAAAATATTCCCTTCCACTTACATTTCGATAAACTCAATGTATCACTCATCAGCACTAACCGTATTAATATTTTCTAAAAGAGAAAAAGCAATCTTATCAAACTTTGAAAAGGCAAACCACTTTTTGCCCAAATCTTTTAGAGAAGCTCCGATGTAAAAAACATCTTTAAATTTATAAGCATCAAAAACTTGTCCGTCAAAAAAGATACCTTGTTTTGGTTCTAATTCATTGTTTTGCAGTGCGGTAAAAATCTGTTCAAATTTTTGGTCGGTTTCAATTTGTTTTCCATATTTGTTAAAGATCACAAATTGCAACCTTAGAAAAACCAATTTGAAATCACAATTTGTGATATCAAATTAGCATTACATTTTACGACATAAAAATTTTACATTATTTTTTCAAGGTTGCATTTTGTGACATTAAAAAATTATGCACGGCCTTTGTGTATACTAACTTATCTATGCACAGAAACAATAGGTTGTTGTGCATTGCATTTAATCTATGCACAAGCGTTGTGCATAGATTCCAGGGTTTGCATAAAAATGGATAATAATTATGTATTGCTATTCTTTAATCAAATTATAAAGAGCTATATTTTTAAAAATAAATTCATTACCTACTTTTTCTTTTTCCAAAATCCCGGATTCAACCAGCTTAGTAAAGTATTTACTGGCTGTATTACGCGAAGCGATTTTACGTTCTTCTAAGAAAGCATATTTTGAATAAACTTGAGTAAAAAGAACTTCTACCAATTCATAGCTGTAAATATCGGGTAAAATACTTTTTATTTTTTCCTTAGTATTCTCTAATAGTTCAATGATGCGAAGTACTTTATTTAGGGTGTGTTTTGCAGTTTCTTCAATAGCTTTAAGCATATAAATTATCCAATTCTGCCATTCACTACTTTCCGTAACTTTCCTTAAAAGCCTATAATATTCCTCTTTGAATTCATTAATATATTTTGATAGATAAAGAATCGGTTCATCAAGTAAATTTTGAGAAGAAAGAAACAAAACATTTAATATTCTACCGGTTCTACCATTTCCATCTTTGAATGGATGTATTGTTTCAAACTGGTAGTGAAGAACAGCAAGCTTAATCAGCGGGTCAATATCGTGTTGATTGTTTGCGTATTCAAGCCAATTATTAAGTTTTTTCAGCAAAATATCTTTACAACATGGTGGTGTATAAACAGTTGTGAAGGCGTTACCTATAAATACCTTTGAATTTCTGATACCGTCAGTTTCATCTTTAATGTTTCTGTAAATATCCTCAATTATGTCAATTGAAAAAATGGTACCCGATTTAATAGAATTAAAAGCACTAACCAGAGCTTTTCCATATCTAAGAACTTCCTTCGTATTTTTATCAGTTAAGTTAGAAGAAGTAAAAGCTTTGAAAAGTTTATCGTTTGTCGTAAAAATATTTTCTATAGATGAACTGTCTTTTGCCTCTTGAAGACTTAAAGTGTTTATAAAAATTTGCGGATTAGGAATTGCCGAAAGCCTGCCTTTTAATTCTGCTAACGCTCTATTTGCATTATTTGTCTGTTCATATACCTCGATAGTCTTCCAGTATTTTTCATCAGGGAAAAGTAAAGGTAAATCATTATATGGTTCTTTAGGATTGAAAGTCATTTTATATCTTTTTTATTTTAGCCAAATTTCCTTTTATTGATCTATTTAGTTTTTCTTTTTCATTAAGCTGTTCTTCAAATTCGGCTTTCAGTTTTGTAAAGCGTTCGTTAAAATCAAAAGTATCGGATATATATTTTAGAAATATTAAATCTAATACTATGTGTTTATATTTGGCTGCATCAATGTTTTTTCTAAGTTTATCGGCTGCTTTCCAAAGCCGCTTTTCAATAGGTTCCCCCTTAGATTTGTTGTTTCTAACCATTATATCCTGGTATATAATGAATATTATTTAGCTAATAAGCAAGATACTACCCGTGATTAAGAGAGGTGAGAAGTATCCCTATTAAAGAACATATTAATTTGGTATAAATTCGGTTATAATGCAAATTAGAAATTTAAAAAATAGATGGTAGGAAAAAAGGAAAAATCAAGCGGCATTTTTCGTCTCCAAACTATTTTTTTAATATTTATATTTTTTATAGCCATTATTGCTTGTTAACGGTAATAATGGCGCATATATGTCATTATGACTTATATAGCGCCATATAGCGAATCTTGACTATTTAATGGCTATTTTGCGTAACTTATTTGATTATAAGTAGATAGAGAAAAACAAGGTTTTGGCACGGAATTTATTTTTATTTAAGCGAAATTAAGAAATGATAAATTTAATAAGGAGGAAATAAAATGAACTTAACAGAATATATTCCGATAAAAGAAGCTGAAGAAATAACGAATTATTTGAATGAATATTTTAATGATTTTCCGTTTTTCGAAGTTGGAGAATTTAATATTTATTCGCCTAAAACAGATATTTACGAAAATGGCAACTATATTTTTGTAGAAACTGAGATCCCGGGAATAAATAAAAAGAATATTAAAGTAAAATTGGAAAATAATATTTTAACAATTACCGGTGAAAAGAAAAGAGACAAAGAAGACAAGAAAGCTATCTATCGCCATAATGAAAGAATATTCGGCACGTTCGAAAGAAGTTTTACATTACCGGTTGAAGTTAATCCTGAAAAAACCGAGGCTAAGTTTGAAAACGGTGTACTTGTGATTAAACTTCAAAAATTGGAAAAAATGTCTGAAAAAGAAAAAATTATTCAATTGAAGTAAGAATTTTAAGGAGGTATGAAATGGCGAAAGCTAATAATATGGTCAAGGTTCAAGAAAATAGTAATTGGGATAGCAAAACCGAAAACGAAGTGTGGGTAGAACCGTTGGTAAATATATTTGAAACTGAGGATGAATATTCATTAAATGCTATTATGCCGGGTGTATCCCGCAATGATGTAAAGGTAAAAATTGAAAGTGGGAGTTTGGTTTTAATGGGGAAGATTAACAAAAATGATTTAATGGATAAAAAATACATTCTCAAGGAAATTGAAATGGGAAACTATTATCGGAAGTTTAATCTTTCCGATTCAATTAATATCGACAAAATTCAAGCAAGTTTTCAAGATGGGATATTGACAATCAATCTTCCAAAGACGGAAAAGATTAAACCGAAGATTATTCAAATTAAATAAGATGTTTTTCCTTTAATAAATAAGTATTTATTAATTAAATAAAAAAGGAGGTGTAATTATGGCATTAGTAAGATGGAATCCGGCAAGAGACTTGTTGGACTTAGAAAGAGAGTTCAACAAAATGTTTAATCGTTACAATGATAAATTCGGTTTACAAAAAGAATTAGATGAAGAATTTGAAAATGCAGTTTGGTCTCCGCTAACTGATATAGTAGAAAACGATAATAAATATGTTATGAAAATGGATATTCCAGGTGTTAAAAAAGAAGACGTAAAGATTTCGTATTCAAATGGTGAAATTCGCATTAGTGGAGAAAGAAAACACGAAGAAGAGAAAAAAGATGCGAAGTATCATCGTGTTGAAAGAACATTCGGTAAATACTATCGTTCATTTCTTCTTCCCGATCATATTAAGGAAGATAAAATTGAAGCGGAATTTAAAGATGGTCAACTGACTATCACCGTGCCAAAAGCCGATGAAGTAAAACCGAAAGAGATAGCTGTTAAAGTTAAATAGGGCTGTGATGATGGTGTTATTTGATAAGTCTTAATTATCTGAAAAGGGCAACTGAAACTTCGGCTGCCCTTTTTGTGTATAATTTCCGTATTTATTAAATAATTGATTTGGTAAATTTTCAGGAGAATAAAATGAGAAAGAATTATCGCTTACCGGGATTTATATTAATTCTAATTGGTATTATTGTTGGAGGATTGATATTTTCAAACTTAACAAAGTCGTCAAGTCCATTAATTTATGCAGATAATAATAATAACAAAGCTATAGACAGCCTTACTCAAGCCGCACAACGTCCTATACGTACATTACAAGATCTTGACAATGCATTTGTTGACATTGCCAAAGCAGTTAACCCAACCGTTGTTACCGTTTTCATAGAGAAAGTTTATAAAGTAAACACAAATCCGTTTTTTAATAGTCCATTTGGAGATTTTTTCGGAAATAGGGCCTGAAATATACTTCTCACCGCATTGCT
>CAZXJG010000117.1:6567-10180 GCA_964640985.1 uncultured Melioribacteraceae bacterium
GAAACTTTTTTGGGAATCCAAATTTCCGGCAAAACAAGCCGCAACAAAGGAAATATATTCAAGAAGGAATGGGTTCCGGGGTAATTGTAAGTTCCAACGGTTATATAATAACCAATAATCATGTAGTTCAAGGCGCTAACAAAGTGAAAGTAACATTGATGGACGGCAGAACATTAGAAGCAAAAGTTATTGGTACCGATCCTAAAACGGATATTGCTCTTATTAAAATTAATGCAAAAAACTTACCTACAATAAAATTTGGAAATAGCGATAGCCTTCACGTGGGCGATTTGGTTTTGGCTATCGGAAGTCCTTTGAGTCCTAATTTAGAACATACCGTAACGATGGGTATTGTAAGTGCAAAAGGAAGAACCAATATGGGTTTAGCAGATTATGAAGATTTTATACAGACGGATGCTGCAATTAACCCCGGTAATTCGGGCGGTGCATTAGTAAATATGGATGGTCGATTAGTAGGAATTAATTCCGCTATTGCTACCCAAAGCGGCGGTTTTCAGGGTATTGGCTTTGCAGTTCCGGTAAATATGGTAAGAACTGTTATGAAATCTTTGAAAAAATATGGGAAAGTAATACGTGGTTATTTGGGGGCTTATATTCAAGATGTTAATGCTACACTGGCTCAAGCAATGAAATTACCCGTTAAACACGGTGCAATTATATCCGATTTAGTCAAAGGCGGTCCTGCTGCAAAAGCCGGAATTAAGTCTGGAGATGTAGTAATTGGATTTAATGGAAAAAAAATTACAAGCAGTAGACAGTTCAGATATTTAGTTGCAGCAACTCCTCCCGGAACAGAGGTGCATATCATTGTATTACGCCATGGGAAGAAAAAGGAAATAAGCGTTAAACTCGGTACATTAAAATCTGAACACATAGCCGTTAAAAATAAAAAGAAGTTACAGAAATTATTCGGTTTTAATGTTGCACAAATTAATAGCAAAACTATTAAAAAGTATAATTTACCCGAAGGGATACAAGGTGTTCTTGTAACAAGTGTAAATAACTTTAGCGCAGCAGCGAGTGCCGGACTCCGGCCAGGTGATATTATCTTAGCAATGAATGGTAAAAAAATTGACGGATTAGATTCATTCAATAATATTGCAAACAAATTGAAAAAAGGCGATTCCGTATTTCTTAGAGTCCAAAGAGGAAATAGAAAGTTCTTTGCTGCATTCTCATTAAATTAATTCAGATGAGTTGACTTTTTAAGCGGTGTAAGAATTTTGTGTTTAACAATATTTTTGCTCCGCTTTTATTTTATATGCTTATTACAGATAATTATAAGTAAGTTGAAGTAATACAATAAAAGTTATTATTACGATTCATGCTATCTTCAAAAGCTTAGCGCGGTAAACCGCAAGTTAGAAAATAGAAGATTATAATGCACCAGTTGGAAATGGATATATTCTAATTAATTTTCTCCCGTTTTCCTTTACGGGGGAAAACAAAGATTTAACCGTTGAATAGTGGAAAAAATAATATCTGTTTATAATAAAAATGACTGCTTATATTTAATATTTTTAATAAATTAATTTTATGATATTAAGTCTATCGTGAAAGTAAAAAAACCAAAACCGAAACGTTCTTTATTTAGAAAAATTATTAATACCTTTATCGGACTATTCGGAGTAATAATTTTTCTTGCAATTCTCTTTTTGGGTTTTTCACAAACTTCTACATTCCGTGATTTTCTTCGCAATAAAATTGTAGAATATTACAGTGATTCGTTCAACGGGAAAATACAAATTGAAAAAATTAACGGTTCTTTATTTTCTTCTTTGATTTTTGAAAATACTTCTATCATAAACGGTAAGGATACAATTTTTACTGCCCGTCATATTGAAATAAAAATAAATCCGATTTTCATATTAACAAAAAAAATATATGCAAGAAATATCAATTTAGATGATGTCAGAATTAATATATTACAAAATGCCAAAGGGAATTGGAATATATCTAATTTAGTCAAAAAAAAAACTTACTCTGAAACATCTAACTTAAAAAACAAAAAAGTAAGTGGTAAAGCTTTTTTTCCCTTTATTATTCAAGTAAATAATCTGAATCTTAAAAATATAAATTTTACTCATCAGAACTTTGCACACCTGGGTTCCGATTCTATTTATTCAACTTTGAATTTAAATGATTTAAGAATTGCACATCTGAACCTTTCGGCACGTGCTCTGATAAATTTAAACAAACCTAATTTTGTTTTTGAAATAGAAAATTACTCGGCATCTCTTAATTTAAAATATTTTAAATTGAACAAACTTTCAGGGATATTCAGAGTAACTAATAATTTTGTTAATGCGGAAAATGTTAAAATTGTAACGGATAGTTCGAGTTTAATGATTAACGCAAGTTTGAAAGATATTAATTTATTCGGCAAACTATCATTAAAAAAGTTTAAAAAATATCCTCTTAAGCTCGATGTAATCGCCCGTCCGTTTTCTTTTAAAGATCTTTCGTCATTTGTGCCGTCTACAAATATGTTGGCGGGAAAGGCAAATTTGCATTTAATTGTCGATGGAGAATTTGGAAAGATCAAAATTAAAAAATTAAATGTACGTTATTTAAATACCCGTTTAAATGCTGTCGGCACTGTGTTTAACTTACATACTCCAAAGAAGTTATTCTTAAATATTTCTTTTAAAAATTCTTTTATTAACGAAAGCAATGCCGTAACACTTTTACCAAAATATAATATCCCGAATTTCGATAATTTAACTCTTGCAAATGTAAAATTGAGTTTTTACGGAAAGCCGACAAAGTTTAAAACAAAAATAGAAAGTGATATTGGCAAGGGTAAAATTAAACTTGACGGATGGCTGAATGTAGAGAAGCCTCAACTAAGTTATAACTTTAAATACAATTTCAAAAATTTGGATATTAAAAAAATTATTTCTAAAGAAACAAATTTAAATTTAAGTGGAAATATAAAAGGACGTGGTGTTGACCCGTCTTCGTTAAATGTAAATTTCAATTTAACGATGCATAAATCAAAATTCGATGGTTATAATATAGATTCGCTAACTATTAATACGATTTCAAAGGCAAAAAAAATTACACTTAATTTAAATTCATTGGTAAATGGTGCACAAATTTTTACAAAGGGGAAATTAGATTTTACCAATAAAAAATTTCCTGCATATAATTTGCAGGGTTCTGTGAAAAATTTGAATTTAGCAAAATTTTCTAATGATTCTACGTTGTCATCTAAATTGAATTTTTCTTTTGATGCTGTCGGGAAAGATTTAAAATTAGATAATATGATAGGAAATTTTCATGTTAAATTAAATCCATCCGTTTTTCGAGATGAAAAAATTAACAACGCAAATTTAAAGCTTGTATTGTGGCATAACGATAAAAAAAGGCGTATATCTTTTACATCGAATTTTGTCGATCTCAATGTTAATGGTGATTTTTCTTTAGAGAAAGCAATCAGTTTGATGGATTACGAATCGAGCACTATCGGCAGAATATTAAAGAGGAAATTGTATCAATTAAGTCCTGCTCATCTAATTGACAATTCGCATTTTAAAATTGAATCGTTGCAAAAATTACCGGAAAATATTTCTTCACCTATCGCTTTTAA
>CAZXJG010000118.1:0-10105 GCA_964640985.1 uncultured Melioribacteraceae bacterium
GTTTATTATTCTTTTTTTTTTACCACAGATTAACACTGATTAACCACAGATTAACGATTATGAAGAATATGGCGTCATTCCGGTGAAGGTCGGAATTTCGGACTATTTACGAAGATACTGACCTTTGTCAGTATGACAGAGTGTTTTCAATCAATATTTTTGAAAATTTAAAAATATAAACATATGAAAAGCTACGATGTAATAGTTGTCGGTGGTGGGCATGCCGGTATAGAAGCGTCTATTGCCGCAGCAAAAATGGACTGTTCGGTAGGATTGATTACAATGGAGAAAAATGCCATTGGAAGAATGTCTTGTAACCCGGCAATTGGGGGAAGCGCGAAAGGTCATTTGGTTCACGAAATTGATGCTCTCGGCGGAGTAATGGGACTTATTGCAGATAGAACGGGCATACAATTTAGAATTTTAAATAAATCGAAAGGGCCTGCTGTTTGGGCCGGCAGATGTCAATCGGATAGAAAATTATATTCAACTGAAGCCGTTAGAGTTGTTGAAGAAACCCGGAATCTTGATATTATTGAAGACAGTGTTATTGAAGCGTTTGAAGAAAACAAAACAATCAAGGGCGTCAAATTAAAATCGGGCAGCTACATAAAGTGTAAAGCATTAATAATTTGTTCAGGTACATTTTTAAACGGAATTATGCACACAGGTCTTAAAGCCACAATAGGTGGAAGGTTCGGTGAAGAAGCGGCAAAAGGATTAACCGAATCGCTGGTTAAAATGGGTTTTAAAACGGGACGCCTGAAAACAGGCACACCGCCAAGGCTATCTAAAAATTCCATCGATTTTTCCGTTCTTAAAGAACAGCCCGGAGATGAAAATCCGGAACCGTTTTCCTTGCGTACATCGAAAGATGAATTTCCATATCTTCCACAAGCTAGCTGCTATCTAACTTACACTAATGAAGAAGTTCACCATATTTTAGAAACCGGATTTGACCGCTCTCCTATGTTTACAGGCTTAATTAACGGGACAGGTCCAAGATATTGCCCTTCCATTGAAGACAAAATTGTTAGATTTGCCGATAAATCAAGGCATCAACTGTTCCTTGAGCCGGAAGGTTTGGACAGTAATCAGATTTATTTAAATGGCTTTTCAAGTTCATTGCCTGCAGAAATCCAACTTGAAGCAATGTATAAAATAGCAGGTCTTGAAAATGTTGAAATGATACGCGCCGGATATGCGGTTGAGTACGATTTTTTCCCGCCGCACCAAGTTGACTTAACATTGGAAACAAAACTTATTAAAGGGCTTTATTTCGCCGGACAAATAAACGGCACATCAGGTTATGAAGAAGCAGCCGGACAAGGAATTATAGCCGGAATAAATGCGGCATTAAAAATTCAGAAACGAAAAGAATTTACTTTAAAACGCAGCGAAGCATACATCGGAGTTTTGATAGACGATCTTGTTGGTAAATCCACTAACGAACCTTACAGAATGTTTACTTCACGTGCCGAATACCGCCTATTATTGCGTCAAGATAACGCCGATAGAAGATTGTTAAAATACGGTTACGAATTCGGTCTTATCCCAAAAGAAATATGGAATCAACTAAAAAAAAGAGAAGTTTTAATCACAACAGGAAAAGAGTTTTTAAGAAACATAAAAATCAAACCATCTAAAGCAAATCCTATTTTAAAAATATCCGATACTTCGGAAATAATTAATTCGGAATCAATTTATAAAATTTTAAAACGTCCTAACCTTAGTTTACAAAAACTATTGGAAACTTTAAATAAAAAGGAATATCCTTTAGTCGGAGAACTATTAGTCAACAAGCGGGTTACGACACAAATAGAAATTGAAACAAAATATGAAGGTTACTTGAAACGGCAGGAAGAGATGATAAAAAAAATGGAAAAATTAGAGAATGTTGAAATTCCTTTAGATTTCAACTACTCAAATTTAAATGCTGTTTCTACAGAAGGAAGAGAAAAGCTGACAAAGATTAAACCACGTTCGATAGGGCAAGCTTCCCGTATATCAGGTGTATCGCCTTCAGATATTTCGATATTATTAGTATATTTAAAAAACTAAAATTTGGGAATTTGTAGTGGATAAACAAGAACAATATTTACGCGAATTAAAACAATTATTTTGGGAAAACAGTCTTAATCCCGATATCTATCAACTTGAACGCTTGGCGCACTTTGCATCTCTTGTAGCTGAAAAAAACGATAATGTTAATTTGATTTCTCGAAAAGATATAGATAACCTAATCGAAAATCACGTGTTCGTTTCAGCATTTATCTCCGAATTTTTACCGAATAAAGTTAACAGGTTTATTGATATAGGTACCGGCGGAGGTTTCCCTGGGATACCGTTAGCCATTATTAAACCACTTTTACATGGTGTACTGGTAGATTCCACAACAAAAAAAATTGAAGCTGTTCAAAAATTTATTAAAGAATTAAAACTTAATAATGTAGTAGCGGAAAACTCACGTGTAGAAAGTGACGAGTTTAAAGAAAAATATGCGGATTCTTTTGATTTGGTTATAAGCAGGGCAACGGTTCCACTTATTATTCTATTTAGATATGCTTTACCGCTAATTAAGGAGAAAGCTTATATAATTGCGGCAAAGGGCGGAAACCTTGAACAGGAATTAAAAACAGCGGAAATGAAATATAAAGCATATATTAAAAAATTTACTGTTTTTGAACTATCATACAAACCTACAAATACAAGAAACAAAAAAGGTAAAAAGTTGATTGTGTTGGAATTGCACAAATGAGTTCCGAACAGATAAAACTTTTTAACGAAATAAGCAAATTATCTACCGAGCAGCGTAACCCAAACTCGATGAATATTGATATTGCGCCTATATCTAAAATTTTGCACATAATAAATAACGAAGATAAAACCGTTCCTATCGCCGTAGAAAAAGAAATTCCTTATATTGAAAAAGCGGTTGAAGTTATTGTAACGGCGCTAAAGAAAGGAGGCAGACTACTTTATTTCGGAGCTGGCACCAGTGGTAGAATCGGTGTGATCGATGCCGCAGAATGTCCGCCTACTTTTGGAACAACTCCAGAAATGGTGCAGGGATTTATTGCCGGCGGAAAGCAAGCAATGTTTGTTGCCCAAGAAGGTGCCGAAGATTATGAAGAAAACGGCGCAAAAGACGTTATCAAAGCGAAGGTAAATAATAAAGATGTGGTTTGCGGAATTGCAGCAAGCCGGAGAACTCCGTACGTTATCGGAGCAGTAAAAAAAGCCAAAGAACTCGGCGCAAAAACACTTTATGTTACTGCAAACCCCCGCAGTACTTTCGATATTAAAGAAGTTGACATTGCTATTTGTCCGTTTGTTGGTCCCGAGGTAATTATGGGTTCTACAAGAATGAAAAGCGGCACCGCACAAAAACTTGTTTTGAATATGTTAACTACCGCCGCAATGATTCGCCTTGGAAAAGTTTATGAAAATATGATGATTGATCTTCAAATGACTAATAAAAAATTAGTAGAAAGATCAAAACGAATTGTTATGACAATAACCGGCGTAAGTTATAATGAAGCGGAAAAATACCTTAAACAAGCAGACGGTCATGTAAAAACCGCCTTGGTTATGATCATTGCCAAGGTAAGTGTTGATGAAGCCAAAAGGCGATTAAAACAAGCAGACGGTTTTGTAAGAATAGCAATCTCAATTGATAAAGTAGCACCAAGCTGAAACCGAGCATTGTTTTAATAGGAAATACACTAAATTTTAATGATTGCTTTGTTGTTACATACCTTGCAAAACCTTCAAAGTTTTCCACCACAGATATACAAGCAAAAACTTTGAAGGTTTATTGGGAATTTTCATATAGTCACTCGGCACTATTTCAGCAGAACCATTTTCTTGGTTTTAACAAACGAACCCGCTTGAATTCTGTAGTAATATACACCGCTTGCAAGTTGTGAAGCATTAAAATTCAAGCTGTGTGAACCTGGTCCAAATTTTCTGTTTCCCAATTGTGCTACCTGCTGTCCGAGTTGATTATAAATTTTTATTATTACTATCTCACTTTTGGGAAGTACAAAATTAATTGTTGTAGTTGGATTAAACGGATTCGGATAATTTTGAGTTAAAACGAAACTCTTTGGTGTTAATTCAATTTCTTGTTTAACACCTGTTGTATTTATAGTAACATACGCGCGTATTAAATAAATATATATGGTAGCGGTAGAATCTGAATTACTTATGAAATACCAGTTTGGAGTTCCGGAAGACGGCTTATGTAAAAATGTATAGCTATGAAATGCATTTTTCCCCGGATAATTTGCTATCATAACAGCGGGGGTTTTAGGATCACTCCCTATTACAAAACCCACAACAAACGGATTATCGGTTTTAATTGAATAAGACCTTAAATCAATGCTTGTCCAATTATCATAAGGTACCGGATATGGATATGGGGGAGTAGTATTTATAGAAGCGATAATTGGTGCTGCCAATACTTTACCGAGAGGTGTTGGGCGTAGGTGTCCGCTATATTCCCAAACCCCTCCAATTATTGAACCCGCTCTTCTTAAAGCAACTTTAATAGAGTCTAATTTGCCGTCAGGATAAGCATCGAAAGTTACAGCCACAGTATCGGAAGGAGAAAGTGGTAAGTAGCCAACGGGATTCCCATTGTCCCATTTTAGCACGTATGATTTTACAGGAGCATTACCCGACGCAGTAAATGAGTATTTTTCCGAATTGCTTTTACTTGTATCAATAACAACAAAATTAATTGATTTATAAGTAGTTCCGTAATTAGGCTCAGAAAATTGCGCGTTTGTAGGTACATTTATAACCTTTGTTACAGTACTCCCGGTTTCAATGGCTTTAATTATTATGTTTGATGATGCATCGTTAAATTGTATTTTTAACTTACTCCCGTCGGTAAAAGAAAAATATTCTCCGGCTAAATTGTATAAATTTCCGTTGTAAGAAACATTCGGATTATAATATGTTTTATTTTTCGGCTTAATTAAATTTGGATATGTATAACCATAAGCAGGATTAACGTTTTTATCATTTAACTCGTTTGCTATAAGCCAATTTATAAAAACTTGTTTAAATTTAATTGTTTCATTATCATGGGCTAAAGCATCGTTTAATGCAGCGACGCCATAAAATTTACTATCAACAATTTTTTTTGAAAATTCAATTCCAAATTGATCTCTAAGATAAAGGAAAAATCTTGCTGCGCGGGAATAATCATTTAACACTTTTGTCATATCGTTTGTACGCCAACCGAATAGATAGTAGTTTGGTTCGTTAGCATAAAAAGATTGGGAATAAAGTGGATACCCGCAATCTACCTCCGCTAATAAAGAAAGCCCTTCATTAATAAACGTCATTTGAGGAGCAAGCCCTTTGCGATAGTTCCAATTAATCATATGCTGAAATTCATGTGCTGTTGTAGACATTGCTCCGCGAAGTCCGGAATGCGACATTAAATTCTGCGGGTCGGCATCAATATAAATTATTTCGGCTTCATTACTTTGAGATTGATTAGTCTCGTTATAACTGGAAAAATATCCCCCCACATACCCGCCACTTCCGGTGTAACCATCTTTTATATTTAAAATCAAAACAATTATTCTCGGATCGTTATCAACATCAGGAGGATTCCCAAAATAATTTACAACAATTTGATAAATCCCTTTAGAAGAATTTGCGGGTGTTTTATATTCAAAAGCATTTAAAATAGAATCTACAGCTGCCGAATCTACACGTTTGTTCCACAACGAATCTTCTACAAAAATATATGAATGAGGGCCAATGGCTCTGAGTGTTGAAGATACTGAATAATTATTTTTTGTAGCAAAATTATACGCATACCACAATTTTTTATCCCCTACTTTAAAATTCCAACTGGTCGTTTTTTTCAACTTCATATTTGAGAACATATCCGGATTATCAGATATATATTTGGCTACTTCCTCATCCTTTTCCCTCAAAAATGGAGTTCCGTCCAACGCAAAGGTTTTATGAACAATTTCCTTTGCTGCGGTTGCCGAACTCTTTTGTGCATAAATGGAACAGGTCATAAATAAAACCAATGATGCAAAAAAAGTAAATATTTTCATTTTAACCTCGCTGATAATGATTAATTGATAAAAATTTATACTTAAACTAATTATAGTATTTTTACACGGACTACAAACAAAACGATGCCGTTTTCAGTTTTCTTTTTCATTTTAAAAAAAACTTTTACTCGCTTGCCCTGATTTTTCAAAAGAAGTTTTTGAAGTTTCTTGTTACTTTCTATTAAAAACGCTTTATTAGATGATGTTTGAATAGCTAAGCGGGTAAACGGTTCGGCACCAACTACCATTATCCTTCCTACTACACTTTTCATTTCATTACTGTTATTTTTATATGTTGAACAACTTGTGGTAAACAAGGAAAGAAGAACAATGGCTGCAACCGTAGTAATTAGTATGCTATAGAGTTTCATCTTTTATAATTAAAATGTTTGAAAATTATAGGAATAAATATTTTTCTTATGCTTCCTATTATAAATATTAAAAAATAAACACATTTGTGCAAGTTATAATTTGGTGGTTAATTATTTTCTGCCACCGGCTACTTGGTAACAACTTTGGATTCCGGATATTTCGGGAACTTCTAATTTTATTCTATAAAGAATAATCCTTAAATTAACGCCTGTGCAGAAAGACGGGACAACGACTGCAAAATTAAATTTGGGGGTTTCCTATTTAACAAAGAGTAATGAGTCGAAAGCCGGTGCTGTCTTTTCCCTGCCGTGTCGTCGCTTAAAAGTGACGGTAATTTCGTTCTAATTAGTTTTTAAATCGGTTTTTTATTTCGAAGAACTTGTATCGGTTTTTTCCAAAGCATTAAAATATTTTCTAATCAAATTTTCATAATCTTGCGAATAACCTTCCCGTATGGCTTTAAGCAGTTCATCTCGAAGCAGTTCTTTCCTTTTGTTTTTTGAAAAAATCAATTCTGTAGGAGATTTACCCGTAAAAAATTTTCCAGCAATCGCTTCACGCCTCTTTTCATAATCTCTTTCATTAATTGAACGTTGAGCATCAAGCAATTTCGAAAGTATATGTTTTTGTTGATGTACCAAATTATCATTAAAATTATTACTTTTCATATTAGTTACAATCTCTTTCATCTCCTCAGCAATTTGATTCAAATTTCCGGAAAGTTTTTTAGACTGACCGGACATTTTAAATTCTTTATTTAATTCTTGAAGCGATTTCCGAATTAATTGCTGCTGCAGAGCTAAGCGGTGCATTTGAGCCAACTGCTGTTGATTAAATTTACCTTGCCGTAGCATCTGAGTTAATTTATTCAAATTCATCTGCTGTTGAGTTAATTGCCGAAGCTGCTGCATAAGCGACATCATACCGCCGCCGCCGTTTTTATTCATTAAATTATTCATAGCGGTCTGCATCATTGTTGCGGTTTCATTAAGTGCTTTCATAGCACCGCCCTGTTCCCTTGCCGCTCTTAAACTGTTGCGGTTCAATAATGCGGAAATCGAATTCCCCATTTTTAGTTGTGCCTTTCCCAATGCATTGCCCATCTCAGGAGATATTGCAAAGGTTTTTTGGGAAAGATGGGTCATCATATTCAAGATTTTTTCTAGATTATTTTTGATATTATTTTGTTCGTCTGCATTTTTTCTTAATCTTGAAGATTGAGATGATAATTTTTGTGTTTTCGATTTTAAGGCTTCTTCCTGTTTCGAAAGCGTAAGCAGATCATCAGTTATTTTCATCATTTTAACCAATGCTTCCATTTGGCTTTTGCGCTGAATATTCGATTTCAAATTATTCAATTTTTGAACAATCTTTGTCATATTTTGAGAAATTTGCTGCATACTTTGCTGCGCTTGTTTAGTATTGTTTTGCCGAAGCTTTTTAACTGCTGTTTGAGATAATTTCTTATTATCCTGTTTTTTCATTTCATCCAATAATTTTCGCATCGTTTCTTTAGGCATATCATTTAATTTGTTCATTTTCTTCTGTAAATTTTCCATCTCTTTCTGCAATTTATCAAGCTGGCTGCCTACGTCTTTTTGTTCGCGAGTAATTTCATTTCTTTTTAGATTCGATAAATTATTTTTATTTAATTGCTTTACTAATTTATTTTCTTTGTTAGATGAATTTTCCGCACGTTTAATTAACTCATCTAATTTTTGCTCAATTTGAATCCGCTTTAACAAGTTTATTGTCCGCTCCAAACTTTTTCTTAACATATCTTCGTTAAACTGCATATTTGTAAAATTTTGCTCAACCTTATTTCGCATCATCGAATTCAATGCTTCTTGCATTTTTTCAAAAACTTTTTTCATTTCCGCATTACTTAATTGATCGAACAACTTTTGAAGTTCAAGATATTTTTCCAATGTTTTTTTAGATAGAAGCTTATTTTTTTCAAGATCATTTTGCATTTTCTTTAATTTGTCTTTGCTGCTGTTTATCTGCTTTTTCAAGTTCTTAAATTTCTTTATTGCATTCTGAATTTTCTCTTTTTCACTCCAACTAATTTGTTTCTTGTTTTGTTTTAACTCATTATTAATTTCCTGAAATTCCCGCTTCAATTTTTCCGCTTCTTTTAATGTTTCTTTAAGATTACTAACGGCGTTTTGCTGCGTGGTATCGGCAGAAGTAAAAAGTTCATCCAACGATGGTACGCGTACTATTTGTAAATCTGATTTTGTTGCTTTCGGACCGTTTACATCATCGTTATCATAAATTTCCAAGTAGTACGAAACAATATCATACGCTTGTAAATTAAGGTGCGATAAATCCCATGTATAAACAATCTCCTGCTCTTTAGATGTTTTTTTAATTGGAATAACTATGCTTGAAAATTTTTTTTGAGGTGATTTAAATCTCGATGCCGAAAGTCTATATTTTAAATACAATTTAGAAAAACCGAAATCATCCGCAATTCGCGTTAGTATTGTTAAATAATTTGTACTTCCAAGCTTTACATTTTTGCCCGGCGAAAGAATCTCGATTAAAGGATATTCGTCGATAGTTGTATTAATTGAATATGTAACCGGATTAATGTTTGAAATGTTTGATGTGTCTAAAAGTGATATATGATATTGAATTTTCCGTTTTACAACGAAATGAGTCTTTGCCGATTTATGATTAATTCTAAATTTAATTTTTTTACCGTTTGAAAATACTAATTCTGCATTTCGCAATTCTTTTGATGAAGTTAAATTTATTTTTACTTTACTTCCGGGTAACGTTGTTATGTTGCCGTTATCTATTTGTTGTATGACAGGCAATTTTGAATAAGCAGGTGGAATTATCTCAACTGAAAATTTGCTTATAGTTATACGATTTAAAACGGTTATTTCATATTCTTTACTTTTAACCCCGTCTGCTTTTACAAAATATTTAAAAGAATTTATCACTCCTTTAAAACTAAATTCATAAATTTTACCGGAGTTGCCGATAAGTTTATGTGGTGAGAACTCACTTTCTTCTACCGATTTGGAATAAAGGGAAACTTTACCGGGAATTCCTTTAACTATTTTTATCTTAATTAGAACGTTATCGCCTTTAGTAATACGCTTATTCCCCGGTAAAATAACAAATTTAAATTTTGGCGAAGAAATGAATTCTTTATTATAATTATATAATCTGAATGCAGCTTTTTCCATACTTACCGAAAACGACAAACCCGCAACGAATATCATCACAAGTATAACCGCATAATAAAAGATACGCTTAAGAGAAGCGAAATTTATAATTTCCGTAAAACTCAAATTTTTTGATTTTAGATATATTCTCTTAAATGCTTCATCAATTAAAGCAGAAGAACCGCCTGATTTGTTTTGACTTAATAACTGGAGTGCGTTTGTTAATTCATCTTTGATTTGCGAAAAAGAAGCACCGACTTTTTTTGCAATTGTCCAATAATCAGATTGAGAAATAGGTTTTAAATATTTAATTAGAGGCTGAAGTACCCAAAAAACAAATACGAAAAAAGCTGATGTAAAATACGTGTATGCAAAAAAGCTGCGTGTAGAAGAATTAAAATGGAAAAGGCTTTCTAATAATATCAAAATTATTAAAAACAAAAAGGCAAAAATAGTAAATAT
>CAZXJG010000119.1:0-10082 GCA_964640985.1 uncultured Melioribacteraceae bacterium
CCTTTGCTGTATTGCGTTTGCTGGGTTTTGGATTCATATTTGTGCGGAACTTCCGATGTAATTTCGAAAATATTTTTGATAAAAGAAATGACAATCGATAAGCAGACAATCCGGAATTAAATTTTAGAATATACTATTTTCAAAGCAGTACATTTAAGTTCATGTAACAGCGGTACCAAGTGAAGAAATGTTTTTAATTTTTAAAGTTTCAATCTTTAACGTTGCCTGATTTTCTTTTACAATCAGGTCTTTTAATGTAATATTGTAAACCACATTATCAACCGAATCTTGTATAATTTGCCATAAAGATCTTACGGAACACTCGATGGAATTAGTACAAATTATAGTTGAGCCGGAATGAATTTGGCAAAAATCTTCGTCGAATAACTTTCCACCCAATAAAGTAAGCACTTCCCCAACATTTATTTTTTCCGGTGGTGCCGAAAGGGAATATCCCCCGGTATGTCCGCGCTCACTTTCCAGTATACCGCCGAGACGAAGAACGCGTAAAATTTTGGCAACCGTATGCTGGGCAATTCCTTCAGCTTCACTGATTTCGGGAATAGTTAAAGTCCGATCGGAATCATAATATTTTGCAATTCTGAGCAAACACCGTATGCCGTATTCTTCTTGTGCGCTATACTTCATAAATTATGCTTCTTACTATTTATCTATTATTTTTAGAAAAATCCCAATTTAAGTCTGGCTTCTTCAGTCATCATGTTCATGTTCCAAGGCGGATCCCAAACTAAATCTACATACACATCTTCTACATCTTCGATACTTAACAATTTTTGTTTTACCTCTCCGGGTAAACTGCCTGCAACCGGACAAGCCGGAGTAGTGAGAGTCATTTTAACATAAACATTTCCGTCGTCATCTATTTTTAGTTCATAAATCATTCCTAATTCCCACACATCTACAGGAATTTCCGGATCGTAAACCTCCTTTAAAGCATTTATTAACTGCTGTTCTAATTTTTCTTTAACAACCATATTTTCAATCCCTAACTGACCATTCTAATAACTTTTTGAATTCCCTTAATTAAAACATCCACTTCTTCAAGTGTATTATATATTGTAAATGATGCACGTGCCGTAGCCGAAATATTATATCTTTTCATAGTAGGCTGTGTGCAGTGATGCCCTGTTCTAATTGCAATTCCGTCGGTATTAACTATAGTTCCAATATCATAAGGATGAACACCTTTAATTACAAATGAGATGACCGATGATTTATTCGGGGATGTCCCGATAATTTTTAAGCCCTTAATTTTCAACAATTCTTCAGTAGCATATTTGAGCAGTTGTTTTTCGTGAAGTTCGGCTTGTTCTCTATTAATTAACGACAAATAATCGAGAGCAGTACCAAGTGCAATAGCGCCTACAATATTGGGCGTACCCGCTTCAAACTTACCCGGCGGATCGGCGAAAGTTGTTTTTTCAAAAGTAACGGTACGAATCATATCGCCCCCTCCCTGATAAGGGGTCATCATTTCTAAGAATTTCGTTTTACCATATAAAACCCCTATGCCGGTCGGACCAAAAACTTTATGCCCCGAAAAAACATAAAAATCACAATCCAAGTCTTGTACATCAACTTTTGTATGTGCAATTGCCTGTGCACCATCTACTAATACCGGAATATTATGTTCATGTGCAGTGTTTACAATATCTTTAATTGGATTTACGGTCCCTAGTGAGTTTGAAATATGTACAATAGAAACCAATTTAGTTTTATCCGTTAATAATTTTTTATATTCATCAAATTCAATTTCACCCTTATCATTTATCGGTATTACTTTGAGTTTAAGATTTTTCTTCTCACATATCAATTGCCATGGAACAATATTAGCATGATGTTCCATGGTAGAAATTACAATTTCATCTCCCTCTTTAAAATACTCCGCTCTGCATAAAGATGTGGCAACAAGATTAATTGCTTCGGTTGCACCTCTTACAAAAACAATTTCCGATGCACTCATAGCATTAATAAATGTTTTTACTTTTGCACGCGCTTTTTCATATTCATCTGTGGCAAGCTCGCTTAAGAAATGAAGCCCCCTATGAACATTGGCGTTTTCGTAAGTATAGTAATACGAAATGCTGTCGATTACCGTTTGCGGCTTTTGTGTTGTTGCGGCATTATCTAAATAAACAAGCGGTTTGCCGTCTATCTTTATATTTAAAATCGGGAAATCTTTGCGAATTTTTTCAACATCAAAAATATTTTTTTCCAGGGTTTTAACTTCTTGAATATGCATTTGGATTCCATTAAAATTAAGGGTTAATTTCCTTTTGAGAAAGGTGTTCAAATATAAAATGATTTAATTGTTCTTTTAATTTATCTATGCTGATTTTTTCAATTACATCGTTAATGAAAGCTCTTATCAACATCGACTTTGCCAGTTCTGAAGGCACACCGCGAGATTTGATATAAAACAAAGCATCTTTATCAAGTTGTCCGACTGTTGCACCGTGTGAACATTTAACATCATCGGCATAAATTTCAAGCTGCGGCTTTGTGTTAATTGTTGCATCATCCGAAAGAAGAATGGTTTTATTTGTTTGATAAGCATTTGTTTTTTGGGCATCTTGATGCACTAAAATTTTCCCATGAAAAACACCGTGTGCTTTATCATCTAAAATCCCTTTGTAAAGTTCGCTGCTTTCGGAATTAGGCTTAGCATGCTCTAAAAGCGTATAATTATCAATATGTTGATTGGTATTACCCAAATATAATCCGTTTAAATTACACGATATTCCTTCACCGTCTAATTTTGAACTTAAGTCGTTGCGGCATAATAAAGCTCCGAACGATAACGAAAAATGATTTAATACACTTGCATTACCTTGATGAATTACTGTTTTATTAAGGTGATATGCTTTTTTACTTTCATTCTGAATTTTATAGATATCGACAATTGAATTTTCCTCTGCAACTATTTCATCTACTACATCGGTGAAATATGTGTTTTCATTTTCCCCTACATAATTGAAAATAATTTTAGCTTGAGTATTTGCTTGGGCAATTATTAAATTTCTCGGTAATGTTAAAATGTTCTCCGATGTACTTACAAAAAGAACTTGAATAGCCCTTTGTAAGATTACGCCTTCCGGTAAGTAAATAAAAGCGCCGTCTGTTGTAAACGCCGTATTCAATGCATCAAAACCATCTTCTATTTTTAGATATTTTCCAATATGTTTTTTTATTAAGCTATTGCCTAAGTTTAGTGATTCTTGCAAACTGCCTATAATAACACCGTTTTGTAATTTATTGATTTTTGATAATTTTTTATTGAATATCCCATTTACAAAAACCAATACTTCGGAATCTATTTCTTTAAAAACGAACGAGTCAATATTTACATCTGAAACAGTATTTGTCTTACTATCGGAATTCAATTTAAAATTTTCCCTTAACAAAGGAAGTACATTTGTATGTCTCCACTTTTCATTTTTTAATGTCGGAAAACTTAATATCTTAAGTTGATTAATGGCATTTTTTCTATAGTGATGAAAAAAGATTTTAGATTCTCCATTTAAATTTTTCTCAAACTTTTTAAAATTCAGAATATACTTATCAACGGCTCTATTATAATCATCCGATAATTTTCCCATCTTCTCTTCCAACCTCCAATTACACAGCTTCAGTTTCAAAATTTTTGTTTTTCAGCCAATCATAACCCTTGTCTTCAAGTTCAAAAGCCAATTCTTTTCCACCTGACTTTATTATTTTACCGTCATATAAAACGTGAACAAAATCCGGTATTATATAATCGAGCAATCTTTGATAGTGAGTAACAACGATAACAGCATTATTATTGGATTTAAATTTATTAACACCTTGCGCAACAATTTTCAGAGCATCTATATCAAGACCCGAATCGGTTTCATCCAATAAAGCCAATTTTGGATTTAACATTAAAAGTTGAAAAATTTCATTTCTCTTTTTTTCACCGCCCGAAAAGCCTACATTAACAGCCCTATTTATGAGTGTTCTGTCAAGTTCAAGTATATCTGCTTTTTCTTTCATCAAATCGAGAAATTCTTTAGCCGAAAGTTCATGCTTGCCTTCATATTTCCTTTTTTCATCTACAGCGGTTTTCAAAAAAGTTGCGTTACTTATTCCCGGTATTTCTATCGGATATTGAAACGCGAGAAAAATACCTTCTCTCGCACGGTCTTCGGGAGACAATTCCAATAAATTTTTCCCATCAAAAAGCACTTCGCCTTCGGTAACCGTATAACTCGGATGCCCGGATAGAACATTTACCAACGTGCTTTTGCCCGATCCATTCGGACCCATAATAGCGTGTATTTCTCCCGTTTTAACTTTGAGATTAATCCCTTTTAATATTTCTTTACCTTCAACGTCTGCGTGTAAATTTTTTATCTCAATCATCAATTTTACCTTTAATATTTTAATCTTTTGCTTTTATTTTTTCGATGTTACCCTACACCGCTTTCAAGTGAAACAGCTAATAATTTTTGTGCTTCAACAGCAAATTCCATAGGAAGTTCATTAAATACTTCTTTACAAAATCCATTTACAATCATATTAACGGCATCTTCGGTAGGAATTCCTCTTTGATTCAAATAGAAAATTTGGTCTTCCCCAATTTTAGAAGTTGTTGCCTCATGCTCAACAATAGCGGAATTATTATTAACCTCGATATAAGGAAAGGTATGAGCTCCGCATCTATCGCTCATAAGCATCGAGTCGCATTGAGAATAGTTACGCGCATTATCTGCATTCTTAGTAATCTTTACCAACCCGCGATACGAATTATCACTTCTGCCTGCCGAGATTCCCTTTGAAATAATTGTGCTTCGTGTATTTTTCCCGATGTGGATCATTTTTGTACCGGTATCTGCCTGTTGAAAATTATTTGTTACTGCTACGGAATGGAATTCTCCAATAGAATTATCTCCTTGAAGAATGCAACTGGGATATTTCCAAGTAATTGCAGAACCGGTTTCAACTTGTGTCCAGGAAATTTTTGAATTTTTACCTCTGCATGCTCCCCTTTTAGTAACAAAATTAAAAATCCCGCCCTTGCCGTCTTTATCGCCGGGATACCAGTTTTGAACGGTGGAATATTTTATTTCGGCATTTTCTAATGCAATTAGTTCAACCACAGCAGCGTGGAGCTGATTTTCATCACGCATAGGTGCTGTGCAGCCTTCCAAATAACTTACATAACTATCGTCCTCAGCTATAATTAATGTTCTTTCAAATTGACCCGTATTTTGTGCATTAATTCTAAAATAAGTACTTAATTCCATCGGGCATCGCACACCTTTCGGGATATAAACAAATGAACCGTCGCTAAACACAGCGGAATTAAGTGCCGCATAAAAATTATCCGTGTACGGAACAACAGTGCCGAGATATTTCTTAACTAAATCCGGGTATTTTTCAATTGCTTCGGAAATTGGACAGAAGATAATACCCTGTTCTTTCAGCGTTTTTTTAAATGTCGTTGTTACGGAAACGGAATCAAAAACGGCATCAACCGCCACACCGGCAAGCTGTTTTCGCTCTTCTAAAGGTATTCCGAGTTTTTCAAATGTTTTTAAAAGTTCGGGGTCAACATCATCAAGATTATCTAATTTAGGTTTGCTTTTTGGCGCTGAATAGTAACAAATATCCTGAAAATCGATTTTTGGATATTTAACTTTTTGCCAAGTGGGTTCTTCCATTTTAAGCCAATGATGAAAAGACTTTAATCTCCATTGCGTCATCCATTCAGGTTCATTTTTTTTCTTCGAAATAAATTTTATAATATCTTCATTTAAACCATTCGGTGCACTATCGGCTTGAATATCGGTAATAAACCCCCATTTATATTCCGACTGTGTTAAATTTTCAACCTCTTTTATATCTTCATCCATATCACAAACCTTTCAAATTTTATTCAATCAATCTAACTAATCTTGAAAAAAATGTCAAGATTGAATACATCAATAAATTTTTCTGATAAACTGTCGGCAGCTTTGCTGCAGTATTGTTGTAACAGACAATTTCAAAAGGGAAAAATTTTCTATTTGGGCTTCACAAAGTGGTGCCCATAATAAACTTTATATTGAAGTATTAACAACTAAATCCTTGTTTTTGCCCTAGGCATGGCTATGCCATTTGTCTTGCCCAGTGTAATCTTTTTATTACACAGGGTCAAGATATATTGAAAGAAAATTTATTTAAACATTGAAAGAATGGCTAAATGATTGTATGGAAGGCGGCAAGCCGCAAGATAGAAGTCGGAAAACATGAGTGGAACTTCGGACTTCAAACTTCAGGCTTCAAGCCCAAAAGAAGCAATGGAATTGGAAGATAAAATAAATTTTTTACTCTTCTAATTGCTGATTGCTAAATGCTAAGTGCTATATGTTTTTCTCTGCCGCAAAACCTCATAAAGCAGAATACCGGCTGCAACGGAAACATTTAACGATTGTATTTTCCCTTTCATAGGAATTTTAATAAGGTAATCACAATTTTCACTGATCAGCCTTCTTATTCCCTTTTCTTCGTTACCGACAACAAGAACTAACGGAATTTTATAATCGACATCCGTATAAGGTACTGCATCTTTTAAATACGAACCCGCGATCCAGAAGCCATTGTTTTTTAATTCTTTTAATGAATTATTCAGATTATTTACTTTACAAATTTTTAGATGAGAAACAGCACCGGCAGATGTTTTTTCAACCGTCTCATTAATAGATGCACTGTTTCTTGTAGTGATTACTACGCCGTCAACACCTGCGCTTTCAGCCGTGCGAAGTATAGCACCGAGATTATGCGGGTCTTGAATTGAATCTAAAATTAGAATTAATGAAAATAAAGATTTTTTTGAAATATCAATAATTTCTTTCAAAGAATAAAAGCGATAATCATTTACAAATGCAATTACACCTTGTGAGGTTTTCCCCTGTTCCAACTCTTTAAACTTTGATGTGGAAATTTGTGAAAGCTTGACACCTCTTTTTTTTGCAGCAATCCGGATTTTATTTATAATGTTTCCGTGTAGGCCATATCCCATTATAACTTGGTCAAGCTTAATGCCTGAGTTTAACGCTTCCAACACCGGTTTTCTACCAAGTATTTTTTTCATAAATTAGATTAAATATGTTTACTAAATATTTTGGCTGTATTTAAAAAATATAAATCACGTAATTTCAAATAATTAAAAATAAAGATAGAAAAAACAAATATTTCTTTTTTAGAAAACTTTGAAAATATTTTACATTGTTTATAAAAGGGGACGAAGCAAAACCTATGCCTGGGTTGAAATTTTTTACTTGTAATCTACTTATTTACTTCTGTATTGCCCTTCCAAAAAAAATGATCTTATATATATCCATTCAATTTTAGATAGTAAGAGGAATATATGGCGTTAGAAACGCCATATAACATTCCAACTGGATTTGTTTAATTTTGATTTACAATATTTCACAATTAAAGATTAATGGAGTTCTATATAAAGAACAAAATATTTATAATTTCTTTTTTGATAGTATTTACATTACCTAACATCTTTGCAGCGCAAGTGAAATTAAAAACGAATAATTCTCAACTATTTACTAAGGTACTATTTCGTAAAACTAAGTTAGAAAATACTAAAAAAAACTTACACAACTATAAGAAAATAGATGTTTTTTTAGGAAGCGGATTAATACCCTTTAGGATTTATACAGGTTTGGGATATTTTATTTCTTCTAATATTGAGAGTTATATTAAATTTGCAGAAATGTTGGTACCAAATGACGATTATCATATAATCCTTGGGGTAAAATTGCTGGACCATGAAAAAAGCACTCTGCTCTATACTTATGAAGCAGGGGTATTTTTTGGGCCTGATTTTAATGGACTAAATTTTAGACGTAAGCTAAACGGTATAAATTTCGAAGGCGGTTTTGGGTATTTGTTACGCTTTAATTCAGGTTTTCATATTGAAAGTGATTTAAAGTTAGGTTTTTTATTTCAAAAACATGAAAAACTTTATTTATTCCCTGTACTTGATTTATCCTTAGGTTGGACTTTTTAAATTTTAAAAAACGGAGTATTATTATATTTAAAACTATCTTATTACTACTATTAATCTGGATCTGGCGAATAAAGTTTAGGATATTAAGCTGCATATTTTATACTCTCGTGATTGAAATATTTAATTACTCTGTCCGGTTTATTTTGTAAAAGTTTCAGATGTGACTGTACGTTCTTTCTTAGTTGTGCTTCATTTCTCGGAGATACTTTTTGAGATAATCTATATTTTAAATCACAGTTCAAATATTCATCAGAATTACTTTCCGATGAATAAGAAGGTAAGAAAAATAAAGCTATTTTTTCATTATTCTTTTCTACCAATTCTTTTACCGGCTTGCTGTGATGTACTTTGAGATTATCAACTATGATGTAGATTTTTTTTATTTATTCTTCTTGGGCTTTTGTAGTTTAAATACCACATATTAACAGAATTTTTATTTACCCCCAACAGTATCGCAACTTCTCTCTGTTTTTTCCCTTTTTGAAGCATTCGAATTGCTCTTTTTCTAATGTCTCTTTTACTTCTTTACCGACTGTTCTTAAATCTATTTTTTCCATATTTAAATATACAAAATATTTTAATCATCTCCTAATATTAGTCTACCGAGTTAATAATATAATAAAATTTATCTGTCACCGAGTGCCGGCCGGCAGTCCTTCCTTGTTGATAGGTTTTAGACCGTGGACTAAACTATCCAATGGAGTTTTTCAGACAAAATTTTCTATGAATGAAAAAACGAGTTGCAAGCCTGTCCCGGATTTATTCCGGAAAACTATTTTTTTACCAGCCCACTAATATTAAATATGTAATGGACAATTATTTTTTGCATATAAACTAACCTCAATTTTATTTATTTTCGTTCGTTAAATAAATTAAAGTTTAAAAAATGAAGAAATATTTCATTGTACTTATGTTTTTTTATAGTGCGGTTTCTTTTGCACAAAGTAAAGATGGTTTTCAAATAGCGAGACTAAAGTATAACGGCGGGGGTGACTGGTATAATGATCCTTCGGCAGAAGTTAATCTTTTGAACTTTATTGCTGAACATACAAATATTAAAGTAAAGCCGGAATACACTTTTGTTGATGTTTCATCTAATGATATATTTAAATATCCGTTTTTATATTTAACCGGTCATGGTACAATTAATTTTTCCGAAGCAGATGCAAAACGTTTGAGAAAATACCTTGAAACCGGCGGATTTCTTTATGCAGACGATGATTACGGCATGGATAAATCTTTTAGGCACGAAATTAAAAAAGTGTTTCCGAATAAAAAATTAACTGAACTTCCTTTTAGTTATGGAATGTATCACGATTTTTATAATTTCGATTACGGAGTTCCTAAAATTCAAAGACACAATGGGAAACGTCCGCAAGGTTTTGGAATTTTTATAGGGAAAAGATTAGTTGTTTATTATACCTATGAAAGCGATCCGGGCGATGGATGGGCGGATGCTGATGTTCATGGCGATTCTCCGCAAAAGCGGGAGGAAGCTCTTAAATTCGGGACTAATCTTATTATTTGGGTATTATCTCAATAAAAAATTTTGACGGGATTTAAATTCGTAGTTTCCCCTATTTTATTAAAACATCAAGCTTTATTGAAGATTAAATTTTTTTTAATATTAGTAAATAATCAATGAATGAAATTTATAAATATAAATCCGATATTGAGCATCGCTTATTAGAAGTAAGAAATAAAGAAACAAAATTTCAGCTTCTTAAGGGAATATCGATATTTACTATTTTTGCCTTTTTGTTTTTAATAGTATTGATATTATTAGAAAACCTAATCAGAAAAACCGCCCCACATGGATTACCGATAATATTGGTAGAAAGCTTGTGCACAAATGGCGAACCGAAGAGCAGTCAATTATTGTTGGAACAAATACTGCTTTGAAAGATAATCCGAAATTGAATGTTAGAGATTGGATAGGAAATAATCCTTTACGATTAGTTATAGACAAAGACAACAGATTGCCTAATACGCTTTCGCTGACCCTGATCGTGTTATATTGGAAGATGTGACA
>CAZXJG010000120.1:0-9982 GCA_964640985.1 uncultured Melioribacteraceae bacterium
ATGGGTCTTACTTGTAAGGTTTCTTTACGTCTTTTTCTAAGATTCTTCTTATCGTGCAGGATTTTCCTGAACGATTTCATAAGTTTCTTTTCCATAATCTCAATTACTTCTTGCTTTTGTCTCTCAAAAGTTTTGTAATCAACTTTGTATTTATTGACGTAAAACTTAACTTTCTCATCGGTTAAGTTTGTTTTGAATTGCTTGAAAAACTTCTTACTATATTTCCTTTAGAATCACGAAAAGTCAGTTTAATTGGGTTATGCACATCACTTTTTAACCAATAATCAATAATTGCACCGGCAGGAGGATTTTGAGCATAAGGTGTTGAAGGCGGAAATGGTGTATCGCGGTTCTCGTTGCTTCGTATTCTCCAAGCCTTAGCAGGACTAAAAAGATAAACGGATTTTTTTTCAAGATTAACATTAATTTCACGAAGAGGTTTTATATCATCGAGTATCCAAATTCCACGTCCCTGTGTAGCGGCAATAAGATCACCTTCATGCAAAAGGAGATCCCGTATTGATGTAGTAGGTAAATTTAACGTAAGAGGATACCATTGTTCTCCGCTATTAAAAGAAACATAAACGCTACGGTTTGTACCTGCATAAAGCAATCCCTTGCGAACCGGATCAGCCCGGACTACATTTACATACTCATTTGAAGGAATACCATGTATGATGGTTTGCCAATTTTTACCGTTATCGGTGGTTTTAATAATCAACGGCGCAAGTTTTCCGAGTCTATGTGTGTTAACAGCCGTATAAGCCGTTTTAGATGAAAACGCCGACGGTGAAACGGCATCTATTCGTGCCCATAACGGTACTGTCGGCGGAGTAACATTATGCCAGTGATTTCCATTATCGGTCGTTAGCCATATAAGACCATCGTCGGTTCCAATCCATATTACTTTTTTAGCAATAGGAGACGGTGCAATAGTATAAATAACACCATAACCGATTGAACGCGCCTGAGTTAAATCTGGGTTGGTAATATCTTTCCTATCGGTAATTTTACCACTTAGATCGGGACTTACAACTTTCCAATGATTACCATCATCAAGTGATTTAAATAATACTTGAGCACCAAAGTACATCGGATGTAAACCAAGCGGGGAAAAAGCAAGCGGAGTAATCCAAGTGTAACGGTAACGGACAGTATTTAAACGGTCTCCGTAACTTGAAATAGGCCAAGGTGAAACATTTGTAACTTGCCGTGTAATTTGATTAAAGCGTGAAATCGAACCTCCTAATCCTGTTCCGAATACAATATTGGGATTACCTGGTTTCGGAATTTCATAATCGCGTTCGCTGCCGCCGACCGGGTGCCAGTCACGATTTCCAATCACACCGTAAGGACCTCTGCTAAGTATACAAACCGTACCGTTATCTTGCTGGCCACTGTATATTCTATATGGAAATCGGTTATCAATCGCAAGATGATAAAATTGACCGGTAGGTTGATTATACCAACTCGACCAACTTTTCCCTCCATTTACCGTAACTACAGCCCCTTGATCCGAAGCGGTTATCATGTGTGTTGTATCGGCAGGATTAATCCAAAGAAAGTGATAATCATCTCCTCCGGGCGCCCCTTTAATAATTGTAAAATGTTTCCCGCCGTCTGCAGAACGACGTATCGAACGTCCCATAACATAAATAATTTTTGAATTGGTTGGATTGACGGTTATACGATTAAAATAAGAGTCTGCCAGCGTTCCATTACTATTTACCAAATGCCAGCTTTTACCTCCATTATCCGACACATATAATCCGCTCTGTGATTTAGGAGCTTTAATTGCAGCATAAACAATTTGTTCTTTACTGCCTCGAGCTACAGCCAAACCAATCCGTCCAAGCGGACCAGCAGGAATTCCGTTACCTGCTATATGTTTCCAATGATTACCGCCGTCGGTACTTTTATAAATACCTGAACCCGGACCTATTTGCGGTGTAAAATAGTCGAGCCAAGGATGCATTTGCATCTGCCACATAGCCGCATAAACAATTGATGGATACAGCGGGTCTGAAGCTAAATCAACGGCACCGGTTTTATTATTAACATAAAGAACACGCTTCCAATTTTTACCGCCGTTATCGGTAAGGAAAACTCCCCGCTCGGAATTCGGCTTAAAGGCATTTCCCATTGCGGCTGCCAATACTCGATTAGGATTATGCGGGTCAATTAACAAACGCCCGATATGTCTCGTTGCATCTAACCCAACGTGTTTCCATGTTTTTCCCCCATCGTTAGAACGGTATATACCATTACCCGATAGAATATCGTAACGCAGCGCAACTTGACCTGTTCCCACATATAAAATATCCGGATTAGACGGTGCTACGGCAATAGCACCGATTGATGAAGCCGATTGATGCTGCATAAGCGGCTGCCAAGTACGGCCGGCATCATCGGTTTTCCAAACTCCCCCGCCTGCAGATCCAAAATAAAAAGTATTCGGAGCAGTAGTAACTCCTGCAGCCATAGTTGCCCACCCGGCGCGAAAAGGACCAACGAGACGCCACTGCATATCAGCATAAGTATTTGCGGGAATTTTTTGAGCATTAATTTCTCCGTAAAAAATTAGCGAAAAGATTATTACTTGTACTATTCCAAAAATCAATATTCCATATTTTCTTTGATATTGTTTCGGTTGGTGAGCAGAGGAAGTGTTTGTCATAATATTTACCTTTCATACTTATATGTTATTATTACCCATTGAAAATCGGAAAAGTTAATTATTATTTTTTTTGCAATATCAATACTAATAACTTGCATTTATTGTTCCCGTTTTATTCAATATTTTGTAATTAAAAAAGATATTTGTGAATTATACTGATTTTATACCTGTTATCTTTTTTAAGTTAACTTTCAAATTTAATTTTTATAAAAGCAATATCAAAACAATAATTGAATGAAAAGAGATACATTAAACTTGCCTTGCATCATTAGAAAAGTTAATTTTAATATGTGTATCTTTTATAAATAAGACAATGAGGAATTATGGACGTTCAGAATAAAACAGTACTTGTATTAGGAGGTTGGGGTTTAGTTGGAGATGCAATAATTAAACGTATTGTTCCCGAACATCCTAAAAAAATAATAGTTACATCCCTTAATCAATCAGAAGCAGAAGCTGCATGCGAACAATTAAGAAGTTGGTTTCCCAATTTACCGGAAGATTATTTTATACCATGGTGGGGCAATATTTTCGTGCGAAATGAATATAAGGATGAAAATCGTTATGCTCTTTTAAACGACCCCGAGAAAAGAAAGATTATAATGAGCGATACGATGGAAGAATTAAATGACAACATCCTGCATTCATCTGCAATTTATCAATTATTGAAAAAATATAAACCGCAAATAATGATTGATTGTATCAACTCGGCAACCGGAATTGCTTACCAGGATGTTTATTCTACCTATCGCACCATAAAAAAAACAATCGAAAAAAAATCGACCCACGAATCTCTGATTGAAGAAACGGAAAAATTATTATGTACCTTGTATATTCCACAACTTATCCGACATATTCAAATTTTATATAATTCAATGAATGAAACCGGGACAGAAATTTATGTTAAAATAGGAACCAGCGGTACGGGAGGTATGGGGTTAAATATTCCTTATACTCACAGCGAGGAACGCCCGTCCAGAGTATTACTCAGTAAATCATCTGTGGCAGGTGCTCATACTTTACTTTTATTTTTGATGGGAAGAACCCCCGGCTCGGCAATTACTAAAGAAATTAAACCTACCGCTGCAATTGCATGGAAACGTATTGAATTTGGCGAGATAAAAAAACAGGGCAAAGTAATTGAGTTATATAATGTTTCGCCGGATGATGCCGTTAATTTGACCGATAAATTAAAACTTAAATTAGACGGCAAATTTAATTCTACAGGAAAAACCTTAAAATCGGTATTTATTGATACGGGAGAAAACGGAACTTTTTCTCGCGGCGAGTTTGAATCGATAACTTCACAAGGACAGATGGAATATGTTACTCCGCAAGAAATTGCCGATGATGTTATTTATGAAATACGCGGCGGAAATACCGGACACGATATTATAAATGCTCTTGATAATGCAACAACGCAGCCTTCATACCGTGCCGGTTTTATGCAGCATTTGGCAGTTGAAAAACTTATGGAATTGGAAAAACAACACGGCGTTAATAGTGTGGCTTTTGAATTGCTTGGCCCTCCGAGACTATCAAAACTTCTTTATGAAATTCATCTACTCAAATTAGTTGAACATACAATGCCGAACATTTTAAACAAATCGGTAGCCGAACTTTCTGAAGAACTGCTGAATTTGATTATCGAAAATAATGATTTACGCAGTGAAATTATTTCTATCGGCATTCCTATTCTTTTGCCAAACGGGAAGAAATTGCTTAGAGGCAACGAAATTAAAATACCGCCGTTTCGTGGTGAAAATGAACTTGAAATTACAGAAGAAAAAATTGACCTGTGGGCAAAAGACGGCTGGGTTGATTTAAGAGAATCTAACATGAAATCTTGGCAGAAACGACTTAAAGCAATTACAGACGAAGTTAACAGTATCCCTAAAACCGATACAAGCTCTTTGCATGTAAGAACTAAAGACTACTGGAATAATTTTGAAGATATCGACATTGGTAAAGTGGTAAGTTGGATTTTTATTCACGAGGAACACGGGAAAAGAATGAAAGATTAGAATATTTATTATGTTGATTTACGCCCAATTTTGTTTAAACAATTTTGGGCTTTAGCTTTTTTCCGAAGTTCGTTGTATCATTTGTGAAATATTCAACATACTCTTAGAAAATTGTTATATTTATTTTTAGTTTTCAATAAATGTTAGAATTACAATGCCTGAGTTATGGTCGAAAAATATCGAAATTGAGTTTTTTAGGAGTTCACGAAAATTTGCAACTCCTGAACAGCTTTTCTATGTTTCAAATGAAAATAAATATTATGCTTATTGGCCTAAAACATATAAAGGTAAGAGATTCACATTACAAAGCCGAAATTCACTTATTGGCAACTTTACTGAAAAATTTTCTGTCGATTTATTACAAGAGTTTGCAAATAAACATAATTGGTTTGCGGTTCAAGGTGTTGTTTGTGATGAGATTAGTTTGAGTAAACAATCAAAGGCAGATGTTGCAATTTGCAAGACAAAAGAAATTAATCAGAAGCCGGAAAATATTTTGATGTTATTTGAAGTGAAAATGTCGATAGTCTGGAATTGGGAATTAGTTAATGAGGGTGGTAATGAAAAGCTGGTTTGTATTGGTGATTATAAAACTCACAGGGGAACTCCCGGATTACTTCGTTCAGACTCAATGCTAAAAGCAATTGGGAAAAGTATAAATATCAGAGTCTCTGATTACTCGGCTTTTCATATTCCAATTATCATTTTAAGTAACACGCCGATTACTCAGTATTATAACAAAAAAGTTGATTTTCTTTATAATGCAGGAATTATTCAGGGATTTTGGTCGGTGAACTCTAAACCACTTGATAATAATGGTGATAATATCAAAGAAACGGGAAAAGGTGGTTTTTATAGGATGGATAATTATAATGAATTAGAAAATCATTTAGAGAATTTATTAACCGAGCCGAGAGAATTTTTCTCAAGTATGAAATCGAAAAAGGAACTTGGAGAAATAATTAAAATTGCAAATCAAGAATCCGATATTGAAAGAAAAGCACAAAAGTTTTTAGCATTGATAAGAGATTAAAAATGGATGTAAAGATAAATCGTAGGCAAGGCACAAAAACAAGTTCTTTTGGAACTAATGGAAGAATAAATCACGATTCATCTCAATTTTATAGTAGTAGATTGTATGAAGGATTAGCCACAACTCAAAAAGTAGAATATATTGAAAACGAAATCCCGGAAAAATTCATCAATAATATTTTTTGCAAATCGAGTGAAAATATGAGTGAACTTCCTAATAATAGTGTTCACTTGATGATTACATCGCCTCCATATAATGTTACAAAAGAATATGATGATAATTTGAATTTAGAAGAATATGTAAGTTTATTAAACAGAGTTTGGAAAGAGACTTATCGTGTATTAGTTCCTGGAGGTAGAGCTTGTATAAATGTTGCCAACCTTGGTCGCAAACCATACATACCTTTACATTCATACATAATAAAAGGAATGCTTTCATTGGGCTTTTTAATGAGAGGAGAAATAATTTGGAATAAAGCTTCAAGTGCAAGTCCTTCAACTGCTTGGGGCAGTTGGCTTTCTGCCGCAAATCCTGTCTTACGTGACATTCACGAATATATTTTAATTTATTCAAAAGATACATATTCAAGATCTGGCAAAGGAAAAAAAAATTCTATAAAAAAAGAAGAATTTTTAGAGTGGACAAAAAGTGTTTGGACATTTTCAGCAGTCTCTGCAAAAAAAATTGGTCATCCTGCACCATTTCCTGAAGAATTGCCTTATCGATTAATAAATTTATATTCATTCCAGAATGATGTTGTCTTAGATCCTTTTCTCGGAAGTGGAACAACATGTATCTCTGCATTAAAATGCAAAAGAAATTATGTCGGTTACGACATTAGTCAGGAATATATAAATTTAGCAAACAATAGAATAAACGGAATAAAAAATCAGTTAAATCTATTCTAAAAATAGGTATAACCGGTTTTTTACTAATACACTCTGTTTTATTTTGATTTTGTCATTTATTAAATATTTGATGATATTTGCTCTTATCGTGAATTTCACCCGCTCGTGAAACCGATACCGACTTCGATGAAAATAAAGCTTGGTTCTACAAATTATCGTTGTTGTTCGGCATTTCCCGGCAAATTGCATCTCGACTCCGCTCGATGCTCAAAGAACTCACTTGTTAAGTGTCCTACAAAATAATTGGCTCTGAATTGCCGTTGTTCGATGGTATTTTATTAATATGAAATTAATTGTAAGTTTAGAACGAATTTCCATGATTTAATTTTACTTTGGCGTCATATTTTAAGTAATGAGTTAAAACATGTATCTTTTAATAAATCTCTAATTGTTGTTAATAATGTTAAATATTCTGAAAAAGAAAAAAGTAGAACATCTTAAAAGTCAATGGGGAAAACCTATCGATAGATTTAGAAATTTTGATTTAATATCTATTTATCACAACAATGTCGTGTCGAAATCCTCACAAAATTTTGTAGATGAAAAAACCTGGTCCGATTTAAATTTTGATTCGATTTTTTCTAAAATGGATAGAAATGTTTCCTCTCCGGGTCAGCAATATTTATATCATTTACTTCATAAATATGAGAAAGATGAAAAAGTATTAAAAGAAAGATTTGGACAAATACAATTTTTCAGAAAAAATAGTACTATCAGGGAATCAATTCAAATTTCGTTAAGTAATTTAGCAAATGTAAAATCGTATTTTATTCCGAGTTTAATTATCTCCACTTTACTACATAAGTCTAAATATTATTATTTATTAATACTTTTATCGATATCTACCGCTGTTTCAACTATATTAATATATTTTCAACCTCAATTTCTTTTTGTTGCTTTAACTCTTTTATTAATTAACGTAATTTTAAATAGAACCGTAAGTACAAAAATTTACGATTACTTTGCAGGGTTTTCAAGTCTTTTTACTCTTTTAATAGATGCCAGGCAAATTTGTAAAATAAAAACAGAATATAAAATAAGAGAATTGGAGAATTTACATCGGTTAAGTCCATCAATAAAAAAATTAAAGAAAAAACTCGGCATATTTATAATTGATAAAGAAGGATTAATCGAGCCGCTGCGGATAATAATTGAGTATTTGAATTTATTTTTTTTATTTGACCTTATCGCATATTTTTATTCTGTAAATGTTCTGAATAAATACCGGTTGGAAGTTCGGAAAATATATGAATCGGTTGCCTGCCTGGATGCTTATATTTCAATCGCGTCATATTTAGAAGAAATACCATTTATTACAAACCCTATATTCAATTTAAATGGAGAAATCGGTTTTACTAATATTTATCATCCGTTATTAGATAATCCCATCTCGAATACAATAGGCAAACTTTCAAAATCGGCTTTAATTACTGGCTCTAATATGTCGGGTAAAACAACTTTCATTAGATGTGTCGGTATTAATTTAATACTTGCTCAAACTCTTTATTTTTGTCATGCTGATAAATTTGAAACCCCTAAATACATTGTAAAAGCTGCAATAAAAAGAGAAGAAGATTTAGAGAATTCCAAAAGCTATTTCTTTGTTGAAGTGGAAGAATTAGAAAATTTTATCCGATTAGCGAAAAGTAATCAAGATTATCTCTTTCTGATTGATGAAATTTTTAGAGGAACAAACACAGTAGAAAGGCTTGCAATATCAACTGCCGTATTAGAATTTTTAGGTCGGAACGGAAAAGTATTGGTAACTACTCACGATATAGAATTACAGAGCTTATTGAAAAACAATTATGAGATGTTTCATTTCGGCGATCAAGTTGAAGGTAATAATTTTTATTTTGATTACAAAATACAACAAGGTGTTTGTTTATCGGGAAATGCAATAAAGTTATTAGTAATAAAAAAATATCCACAATCAATTACACAAAAGGCGAATGAAATAGCGAATGAATTATTATTAAAACAAAATAAGTTGATTGAGGTGTTGTACAAAAAGTAGTCGGTTAACCCCCATCGGAGCATAATTAGAGTAATAAATGTCTTAAAACAAATATGTATTTTCCAAAAATATTAGGTTCATATTATGTGTTTTTGTGTTAAAAACGGAACGTTTTGCTATAATGTTTAAGTTATTAAAAAATATTGATCGTAAAGGTTACAAACCTAAATTCGGGGCATTAGAAATATTAAAATTTATTGGACCGGGACTTTTGGTTACTGTCGGATTTATTGACCCTGGGAATTGGGCATCAAATTTGGCTGCCGGAGCCGATTATGGATATGTTCTTTTATGGATGGTAACTTTATCGACTATTATGCTGATATTATTGCAGCACAATGTGGCACATTTAGGTATTGCTACAGGTCTTTGTCTTTCGGAGGCCGCTTCCATTTATTTAAAACCCCGCTATTCAAATTTTATTTTAACATCGGCAATGCTGGCTTCTATATCCACCTCTTTGGCCGAAATTTTAGGCGGGGCAATTGCTCTTAATATGTTGTTCGCTCTGCCTGTTGGAGCCGGAGCGTTACTTACAACTGTTTTTGTTTTCATTATGCTCTATACCAATTCGTACCGGGTTATTGAAAAATGGATTATCGCTTTTGTCTCAATTATCGGTTTATCTTTTCTCTATGAGTTGTCTTTAGTTAATATCGATTGGAATAGTGCTTTTGTTGGTTGGGTTACTCCATCTTTCCCTGAAGGTTCCATGATTATTATTATGAGTGTTTTAGGTGCTGTTGTAATGCCTCATAATCTTTTTTTACATTCCGAAATCATCCAAAGTCGGCAATACAATCTGAAAGATGATAAAGTAATTAAGAAACAACTAGACTATGAGTTTTTAGATACCCTTTTTTCGATGCTCATCGGTTGGGCTATTAACAGTGCAATGATACTTTTAGCCGCTGCTACTTTTTTTAAAACCAAAACTCCGGTTTCCGAACTTGAACAAGCCAAACAATTATTGGCACCGCTGCTGGGTAATAACGCAGCCGTTGTTTTTGCTGTTGCTCTTTTGTTTGCCGGAATTGCTTCTACCATAACCTCGGGAATGGCTGCCGGAAGTATTTTTGCCGGAATGTTCAAAGAACCTTATGACATTAAAGATAATCACTCAAGATTAGGTGTAGCCATATCGCTTGTTATTGGTTTGGGTATCATATTTTTAATAACTAATCCTTTTGAAGGACTTATTATTTCACAGATGATATTGAGTATTCAATTACCTTTTACAATTTTTTTACAAGTTTACTTGACTTCGTCTGAAAAAGTAATGGGAAAATACAAAAACTCTACATTTACAAAAGTTATTCTTTA
>CAZXJG010000121.1:0-9954 GCA_964640985.1 uncultured Melioribacteraceae bacterium
AAAAAGGAAAATAATTAGAGATAGAGAAAATTTAAAATGGTTAAAATAAGAAAACATAAACTTGAGGAGGCTAACATACCTACCTCTTCAATGGCTGATATAGCTTTCCTGCTGTTACTTTTCTTTCTCGTTGCAACTACGATCGATGTTGACACAGGTATCGGTCTGAGATTACCGCGGTACGTTCCTCCCAAGGAACAACAGTTTGCTCCGATTGCAAAAGATAGAATGGCAGCTCTGCTGATTAATGCAAACGGCGATGTGCTTTTGAACGGAAAAATTATTGCAATACCGCAAATTGAAAATGTATTGATAAAAAGGATTGTCAGTAAAATTAATCTTCCAGCTAAGAAAAAACTTATTGTTTCTATTAAAACCGATAGAAAAACAGTATATAACTTATTTATACAAGCTTTAGATCAGGTGAAATCTGCTTATTTTAAAGTGAGAAATGAGTATGCTCTAAATAATTTTGGTAAACCGGTGAAAAAACTTAATAAGCAGCAAGTTTTGGAAATTAGGGATAAGATTCCGATAATTATTTCAATAGCAGAACCTGAGCAAGTAAAATAAAAAATTGGGGATTCGTAAATGACATTCGAAAAGAAAAGAGCTTCAACTAAATCGGAAATACCTACTACATCAATGGCGGATATTGTATTTATACTTTTATTGTTTTTTATGGTGAGTACAACAATACGGAAAGTTGATGTAATGGTACATTATCAATTACCTGAAGCTAAAGCAATTCATAAAATTGAAAATAGGAGATTGATTTCTTATATTTGGGTTGGTAATCGCGGAAAAATTCAGATAAATGATAATATTGTGAAATTGGGGCAAATTGAAAATATTATGTATAAAAAAAGAGTTGCTGTGCCGAATGTAATTGTTTCACTTAGAATTGATAAAAATTCGGATATGGGAATTGTAACTGATATACAACAAGAACTACGAAAGGCTGATTGTAGAAGAATTAATTATTCGGCTAAATTAAAGCAATAAATTATATATTTATTTTTTTTAAAAAGGTAGGTGTAATAACCTACCTTTTTTTATTTGAGGCAGATATGAATTTGAAAGAAATTATTAATGTTGATTTAAAAACGGCCATGAAGGAAAGAGATAAAGTAAAACTAACTACAATCCGTTCTATTAGAGCTGCAATTTTAGAATTAGAAAAAAGCGGTAGTCACTATGAAATTACACCTGCCGATGAAATTAAAGTTTTAACTTCCGCTGCAAAAAAACGGAAAGAAGCCATTGAACAATTTGAAAAAGCCGGAAGAATAGATTTGGCGAATAAAGAAACAAGTGAGTTGAGAATTATTGAGAGTTATCTTCCTCAGCAATTAAGTAAAGATGAAATTATTTCCGAAATAAAAAAATTGGCTGAACAAATTGATGCGAAAGATAAAAATGATTTTCCTAAATTAATGCCTCTTGCGGTTAGAACTTTAAAGGGGAAAGCAGATGGTAAAATTATAAAGGAAATTGTTGATAAATTTTTGAGCGATTCTTGAACTTTCTTGATTATATAATTATTTCAATTATTATAATAGGCTTTATCCTAGGCTATAAGGATGGACTTGTAAGGAAAATAATCGGCTTAATCGGTTTTATTCTTGCAATTGGACTTTCTTTTGAATTCTCAAAACCATTCGGACTTTTACTTACTCCCATATTTAACGGTGAAAAGAATTTAGCGGAAATTATCGGAGGAATATTAATATTTATATTCGTTATTTTTGTTTTTGCGGTTCTCAAAAGAATTATCCATCCCGTAGATAAAGTAAATAGATTTGTAAATCAAATATTAGGTGGTATTTCCGGTGTTATACAGATGGTTTTTTTTATAAGTGCCTTCCTATTATTTCTAAGTATCTTTAATTTTCCAAGTAACGCTGCACGTAGTTCATCAATTTTATATGAAGATGTTTATGAAGTTCTGCCGAAAACAATCGATTTTGTTTTAGGGAAAAATTCAAAAGCTAAAAAATTCATAGAAAATTATATTAATAGAGAAGATAAATTTTCACTTCCCCAAAACAATAAACTTAAACAATAAATTTGTTTCTAATAAAATGATATCCGAAAAAGTTTTAGATGGTTTGGAATTTCTTAAAGTATTAGATTTTATTTCTCAATATGCCGTTACTGATTATGGTAAAAATTTAATTAAAAATATACGTCCCTTCGAAAACATAATAGATGTAAAAGTTAATGGTAATTATGTAACCGAAGCAAAAGAAATTTTAATTAAAAATGATGTTCCGCCGATAAATTACCTGCCTAATCTTTCCGAGTCTCTTGCACGCAGTAATATCGCAGGTGCTGTTTTATCTAAAGATGTAATTATAAATATTCTTCGATTAGCGGAAACTTCACGGAAAGTATTTAATTTTTTAAAAACAAAAAGCGGTAACAGCATTTTATCGCAGCATTTTATCAATAATTTATTTAGTGATAAGCTTTTTGAACATCACATTCGCAGTGTGTTTGATGATTCCGGTGAAATAAAAGACAGTGCAAGTGAAAAGCTGAAAAAAATAAGAGTTGAGATAAGAGAAAAAAACGAGCAATTAAGAATTATTGCGTTAAAAATATTGCGGCGCTTAAGTGAAGATTATTTGGTTCAAGAAGAATATTCAACTCAAAGAGACGGAAGAATAGTTCTGCCGGTAAAAGCCGAACACAAAAGACATGTAAAAGGCTTTATTCATTCGGAATCGGCAACCGGTCAAACTGTTTATATTGAACCGGAGGAAACATTAGAATTAAACAATGAGATATTTTCACTTTCCTTTGAAGAGAAAAGAGAAATTGGACGGATTTTGCAGAATTTAACAAAACTTATCGGCACTAAAAGTGCCGAATTAAAACGGAGTTTTAAAGCAATAGCATATCTCGATGCGGTTTTTGCTAAAGCAAAATATTCGCTTGAAATAATCGGCTCTTTCCCTGAAATTAATGACAAAGGTATAATTAAACTTATCGAAGCGCGACACCCAATATTATTTAAAAAAAGTGGTCGCACAAAAACAATACCCTTAAACTTTACTGTTAATAATGATAAGGTAATTGTTATAACCGGTCCAAATGCAGGTGGTAAAACCGTAGTGTTAAAAACCGTCGGATTACTTACGGCAATGTCCCTTTCAGGAATTCATATACCCGCTCATCCCGATTCAAGTATTTATTTCTTTACGAATATTTTAATTGATATTGGCGATAAGCAATCGATAGAAGATGATATAAGTACTTTCAGTTCGCATCTATCCAATATAAACACGATAATCGATAATTCAAATGAGCGTTCGCTGATATTATTAGATGAAATCGGAACCGGAACAGATCCTTCCGAAGGCTCTGCTTTAGCTGCCGCTATTTTAATTACACTTGAAAAAACCAATGCAATAGTATTAGCAACAACACACCATGGTAATTTGAAAATAATTGCGAATGAGAACAAAGGTTTCCAAAATGCTTCAATGGAATTTGATGCTGTGAACTTAATGCCGACTTATGTTCTGAAACAGGGGCAGCCAGGCTTAAGTTACGCATTTGAAATTGCAGAACGAATAGGACTGAGTAAAAAAGTATTGAAAAAGGCGAAAAAATATTTAGATCCGGATAAAAGAAAGATTGAAGAGTTTTTAATAGATTTAGAACGAAAATCAAATACCTTGCAATCGAAACTTGCAGATTTGGAAATAGAAAATTCGCGGTTGAAAGGTTTGAGTAATTTATATAAAAATAAAATTAATGAATTGGAAAAACAGAAAAAGAAAATTATTAGTAATGCACGTGACAAAGCGGAAGAATATTTAAAAGATATTAATAAAAAAGTTGAATTAACAATAAAAGAAATTCGTGAATCAAATGCGGAAAAGGGTGTTATTAAAGAGGCGAGAAAAGTCATTGAAAAATTAAAGCAAAAAGAAGAATCTGATTTTGCAGAACAAAAAAATGAAACTGATGATTTTAATGAATTAAGAGTTGGAGATTTTGCCGTTATTAAAGGGACAGCCACTGATGGTGAAATTGTTGAGCTTATAAAAGATAAGAACAGAGCGGTTATTGTATCGGGAAATTTAAAGCTGCAGGTTAAATTAAGTGAGCTAAAAAAAACTAAAAACAGAAAAATTAAAGTTGATAAATATGATAAAATATATAATGCTGTTGAAAATATTAACAGTACAAGATTAGATATTAGAGGTAAAAAGCCGGATGAAGTCGAATACGAAATCATTAAATTTTTAGATGATGCTTATGCAGCTAACTTAGAGCGAATAGAAATTCTTCATGGTAAAGGAACCGGTGTGCTAAAAAAAACCGTACATGATATTTTAAAAAACAATTCTTATGTGAAAAATCATTATTTTGCACCTATTGAACAAGGCGGAGAAGGTATAACTATAGTGGAATTTAAATAAAATGTTAAAAAAAATATTAATTGCTAATCGCGGAGAAATTGCTGTTAGAATCATTCAAGCTTGTAAAGAAATGGATATAACAGCCGCCGCACTCTATTCGGAAGTTGACCGGAATTCACTTCATGTAAGGATGGCCGATGAGGCTTATTATCTTGGTCCAGCTCCGGCTTCCGAATCATATCTTAACATGCAGAAGATCATTCACTTGGCTAAAAAAATAAATGCCGATGCGATACATCCAGGTTATGGATTTTTATCGGAGAATGCAGAATTTATAGAAGCAGTAGAGTCTGCAGGATTAATATTTATCGGTCCTTCTGCAAAATCGGTTGAGTTAATGGGTAATAAAACTTCGGCTAGAAAGCTGATGAAAGAATCCGGGATTCCAATTGTGCCGGGTACGTTAAAGCCAATTACATCAATGACGGATGCAATAGAGGTCGGTAAAAAAATCGGATTTCCTGTAATGTTAAAAGCTGCTGCCGGAGGCGGTGGGAAAGGAATGCGCAAGGTCTTAAATTCTGATGAATTTTCCGCTGCATTTGAAAGGGCATCTAATGAAGCGTTGAAAGCATTCGGCAATTCCGATATCTATATTGAGAAATTTATTGAAGACCCCAAACATATCGAAGTTCAAATATTAGGTGATAAATTTGGTAATTATGTCCATTTATTTGAAAGGGAATGTTCCATACAGAGAAGGCATCAAAAGGTAATTGAAGAATCTCCTTCGCCTTCAATAAATTCCGATATTAGGAATAAGATAACTAAGGCTGCTGTTGCTGCTGCGAGATCGTGTGGGTATTATAATGCAGGTACAATTGAATTTCTTATGGATAAAAACAAAAAATTTTACTTTCTTGAAATGAACACAAGGTTACAAGTTGAACATCCGGTTACGGAAATGGTAACAGGTGTTGATTTAGTGAAGGAACAAATATACGTTGCATCGGGGGAAAAATTGCGCATCAAACAGGAAGATTTAAAGATAAATAATCATTCTTTGGAATGCCGTATTTATGCCGAAGATGTTGATAATAATTTTTCTCCTTCAATTGGGAAAATAAATTATCACCGGGCTCCAACCGGTCCCGGAATACGTGTCGATAGGGGAATTGATGATAAAAGCGAAATATCCGTCTATTACGATCCTATGCTTGCCAAAGTTATAACATGGGGCAAAACCCGGCAGGATGCAATTAACCGTATGAAAATTGCGTTAAGTGAATATCAAATTGCCGGGATCACTCCGAATTTTCATTTTCTCTTATGGATATTAAATAATAAAAAATTTCTTGATGGATCATTTAATATTGATTTTATTGAAAATGAATTTTTACCAAAAAAAGATGGGAAATGGAAAGACGATTGCTCTGAAAATTATGAGGATGTTGTATCAATTCTCGGAGCTCTTTTGAAAAACGAACAGAATAGACTTACCCCGATAAAATTAAATGGATGTTTACAGAACAGGTGGGAGGAACTTAATCGTGATTGATTTTGTTGCAGTAACAGATGGTAAAAAAAGAAATGTTTCTCTTGTTAACGAACAAGAAGTTATTGTTGAAAATATTCGTTATAAAATTTATTTATCGAAGATAAACGAAACGGTTTATTTATTAAAAGTTAATAACAAAGTTTATGAAATAGCGGTTTCTCAATTAAGTAACGAAACTTATTCGTTCCTTGTAAACGGATATTCTTATGAATTATCTATAAGAACAAAGCTACAAGAAAAAGCGATTGAAATACTTGGTAAAAGAAAAAACGATAAAAAGGAAAAGCAAATAAAAGCACCAATGCCCGGGTTAGTTCTTCAAATAAAAATAAATATTGGTGATGAAATTAAAGTGGGTGATCCTTTAATTGTTCTTGAAGCGATGAAAATGGAAAATGAAATTCGTTCTCAAGCAAACGGTGTTATAAAAGAAATTTTTGTTAAAGAAGGCTTATCGGTTGAGAAAAATGAGATATTATTAAATATTGAATAACGATTAATTCATTTTCATTATTTTTACTATTTAATTATATTCAATAGTATATTTTTTAACATAATCCTTAGGAGGCTACGTGTTCAAGAATCTTGTTTTAAAGTTCGTTCTACTCTTGCTCCCATTCAGTCAAATATTTGGCGGTGGGTTTCAAATCAATGAACAAAGTGCAAGAGCAATGGCAATGGCAGGAGCATTTGCCGGACTAGCAAACGACCCTTCGGCAATATTTTTTAACCCTGCAGGTATTACACAATTGAGTGGGACTCATTTTATGGCAGGCGTTACATTAATACTTCCGAAAGGATCATTTAGAGGTCCCAGCCCTGCAATAACAGAGTATGACATGGAGAAAAAGGTATTCACTCCTATTAATTTCTATGCTACACAACAAATTACCGATAATCTTTTTGTTGGTGTCAGTGTAAATAATCAGTACGGATTAGGTACTTACTGGCCTAAAAATTGGGTGGGTAAATATCTGGCTGTAGATACAGAAATTAAAACATTTTTCTTTACGCCTGTTGTAGCATACAAGTTAGGAGATAAATTATCTGTCAGTGCAGGTTTAACTTATGCTACCGGAGATATTTCCATATCAAGATATGCAAATTTATCTCCAATGGATGCCGAGGCTTATATTTCACTTCATGGCACAGCACATGCATACGGATTTACCGCCGGTGTTCTTTATAAACCCTTAAAACAATTAGCTTTTGGTTTATCGTATAGAAGCCAGGCCAAATTCAAATTTAGCGGTACTGCTAAAGTAACGGCACCTGCAATTTTTAAAGATCAAATTCCTCATGGCAATATTTCTTCTAATTTGACAGTTCCGGAAAATGTTACATTTGGTATTGCCCTTATGCCGACCGATAAAATCAATTTAACTACTGATATTCAATATATCGGTTGGTCTAGTTATAATAAACTTGTTGTTAATTTTCAAAATTCGAAATACCCGCCTTTATCGGCTGTAAAAAATTATAAAAATACATTTATACTAAGAATTGGCGGTGAATATAAGTATACGGACAAGCTAAGTATTAGAGTAGGATTTTTAAGAGACTTTAACCCTGTTTATAGTATGTATGTAGAACCTACATTACCTGATGCAAACAGATCCGGATATAATATTGGTTTCGGATATAAAATCACAAATAATTTTGCACTTAACGTAGCATATATGCTTTTAAGATTTGATGAAAGAAAAATTACAGATTCCAGAGTTGATTATACCAACGGTAACGCTCGTTTCAACGGAGTATATAATGCCTTTGCCGGTTTATTTGCAATTGACTTTTCTTATAATTTATAGGGAGGAGAGATAGAATAGTATGAAAAAGATCATAAAAATATTCAGTATAGCAATTGTTCTCACATCCCTTACTTTTTGGGGGTGTGAAGAAAAAACGAATTTAACAGCACCCGCGCCTGCAAATACCGGAACTGCAAGTTTTGCCAGTTTTGTTACTGTTGGGAATAGTTTAACTGCCGGTTATCAGAGTGCTGCTTTATTTAAAACCGCACAGTTGTATTCATTCGGCAATCAAATTGCTAAACAAGTAGGCGCAAAATTTGAACAACCTTTAATTAGTGACCCTGGTATCGGTGATCCAGGCTTATTGGAATTTGGCGGTTTAACTAAAAGTGGTACACCGATTATTGTAGTCAATCAAAGCAAAGGAACTCCTTTAAATTTGAAATATCCGAAACCGTATAATAACTTAGGTGTTCCCGGTGCATTGTTGTATGAAACTTTGAATACAAAAGATGCAAAGACAAGCTTGACCAACAATCCATTTTTTGATATAATTCTTAGAGGACTCGGGACACAAGTACAGCAAGCATTAGCTTTACATCCAACCTTTATGACCCTTTGGATTGGCAACAATGATATACTGGGTTTTGCTACTGCCGGCGGAGTTAAACCATATACTCCACCTGCACAATTTACCGCTTTATATAGTACTCTTTTGAACGAAATTTCGAAATCGGGTGCAAAGGTAGTTGTTGCAAATATTCCGCCTGTTGCAGCAATTCCATATTTTACTACTGTTGGTCCTGCTGTGGGAATGTCTATAAGAGGCGCAATGAGAGCTGGTTTAGCTATGGGTTTATTCTATCAAAAACATTCCGAATTAGGTATCGGAACCGGATTGGCTGATACCACTGCGTTGTGGACCGGCAAAGTTCTTTTAACACTTATGAGTAGTGAATATGCAACTTTGATTGGTAAACCTACAGGGAAATTTTGGAGTGATCATCATCTTCCATTAGGACCTGGGATTGATACTACCAAAGCATTCGGACTTGATCCGCGTAATCCGTTTCCTAATGCATTAGTATTAGACCCTGACGAAATTGCTTTAACAAATTCGATTATTTCTGCATATAATAATAGCATTGCTACCTTAGCAGCGGTAAAAGGATATCCTGTATTGGATGTTAATAGTTTTTTTAGTAATGTAGCAAAATATGGCTTTCAAACAAATGGTTTGACATTTACTACTCAGTTTATTACAGGTGGTTTATTCGGATTAGATGGTGTGCATCCTACCAGTCAAGGCTATGCAGTAATAGCTAACGAATTTATAAAGGTTATTAATAGCGCTTATAATGCATCAATTCCTTTGATCGATGTTTCTACCGTACCGGGTAGTATACAACTTAGTAAAATGATTAAATTCAATAAATACGGTATTCCAATTGCAAAACCCGGAACATTTGATCACGTTATGTTTTAATTTTTTTAAGACAATTAAGGGGTGATTTTTTCACCCCTTTTTTATTTAAGTCTTTTATTATTGGATTTAAATTATATTATGAAAAAATTATTCTTGGTTATGATTGGTCTTTTGTCTTTTTTGCTTTTTTCTTGTTCAATGTTGAAAAAAGTTTCGAAGGAACAAGTAACTAAAAAGGACAGCACTTATGTTTTTGATAGTGTTGCCTTGACAGATTCAATCCCCAAAACGACAGTTATAACTAAAAAGGATACTGCAAAAATTTTTTCTCCGATTCAAAATAAAAAAATTCAATCGGCAGAATATTTTATTCAGCTTGGAGCATTTACCACAAAAATACTTGCTGAAAAATTTGTTAAAAACAATCAGCCTAAAACTTCATTTTTAATGAAAATATCTTTCAATAAGAAAGTTAATTTGTATGTAGTCAGACTCCCTGTTTTTCAAAATTATAATGAAGCAAAGAAGGTTCGCGATAAATTTTGGAAAAAAAAATTATTTAAAGATGCTTTTATAGTTACTATTATTAAATAAAGAATATGAAATTCATCCGGTAATTTTAAGCGGTTCACCAATAATTTTTTTCTTTGTCCAATGCACTTCCTTTGATTTTGGTTCAGTGCGAACATCACAATTTTTATTATTGCAAAACTCACATAAAGTTTCGTCACAATAATCCATATGAATCTGAGTTTCCGAAATAGGAATAATCTTTTCAATTTTTTCCGTAATATATGCTTCTTCCGTATGCGATTCTTTAATTGTAAAATAATAGGGAAG